>NZ_JAFCUQ010000009.1:0-224951 GCF_049896625.1 Pseudomonas sp. TWP3-1 | reverse complement strand
CTGCCGCCAAAGCCGGTAGTCCATTACTGTGTCCCATGACTAACTCGTCGTATCGTTTTATCAGGCGGGCATCTAGCCCAGTCATTTGATATCCATGCCGTCCCTTTATAGACCAGGATCGGGAGATGTGTAGATACCAATGCCGCGATGGGGCCATTGAAAACGCCTCAAATCCCACAGAGCTGACGCAACAAATCAGTATCGAGATGGTTCACCACCAGATCCGCCAGGCGTTCGATATCGCGCTCGCGCAAGGCGTGGTAATCCACCTCCTGCACGTCGCTCAACCCCGCCCAACGCAACAACGCCGCACTGGCTGCAGGCGACTCAAACAGCCCGTGCAGATAAGTGCCGAAAATCTGCCCATCGAGACTCTGCGCACCATCGCAACGACCGTCATCCAGATGCACCGCGGCATTTTCCAGCGCCGGCCCGGTGGTCACGCCGGCATGAATTTCGTAACCGCTGACCTCGGCATCTTCCAACGCCAGACGCCCACGCACATTGCGCAATTGCTTCTCGGCTTCGAGTTGGGTGGCGAACGCGAGCAAGCCGAGGCCGGCACTGGAACCCGGTGCGCCCTCAAGACCCAAAGGATCGTGCACCTGCTCGCCAAGCATTTGCAGACCACCGCAAATCCCCAGCAGCTTGCCGCCGTAGCGCAGGTGGCGACTGATCGCCGTGTCCCAGCCATTCGCGCGCAAATACGCGAGGTCGCTGCGTACGCTTTTCGAGCCGGGCAGGATGATCAGATCGGCCGGAGGGATCGCCTGGCCGGGGCCGACGAATTGCAGGTCGACTTGCGGGTGCAAACGCAGCGGATCGAAATCGGTGTGGTTGCTGATGCGCGGCAGCACCGGCACCACGACTTTGAGCACTTGCGAGGCCTTGTCGGTCTGGCGCTGATCAATGCCGTCCTCGGCCTCAAGATGCAGATCCATCACGTACGGCAGCACGCCGATCACCGGTTTGCCGGTGCGCTGTTCCAGCCAGTCGAGGCCCGGTTGCAGCAAGGCGATGTCGCCGCGAAAACGATTGATGATGAAACCTTTGACCCGCGCCTGTTCGCTCGGCGACAGCAATTCCAGCGTGCCAACCAGATGCGCGAAAACCCCGCCACGATTGATGTCGGCGATCAGCACAACCGGGCAGTCCACCGCCTCGGCGAAGCCCATGTTGGCAATGTCGCCGGCACGCAGGTTGATCTCGGCAGGCGAGCCTGCGCCCTCCACCATCACCAGCGGATACGCCGCGCTCAAGCGCTGATGCGAGGCGAGCACGGCTTGCATGGCGATGGCTTTGTAGTCGTGGTAGGCCACGGCGTTCATGCTGGTGACCGCGCGACCATGAATGATCACTTGCGCGCCCGTGTCGCTGTTGGGTTTGAGCAGCACCGGATTCATGTCGGTGTGCGGCGCGAGAAATGCCGCTTGCGCCTGCACCGCTTGCGCGCGGCCGATCTCGCCACCGTCCGCGGTCACCGCGCTGTTGAGCGCCATGTTCTGCGGCTTGAACGGCACCACCGCAACGCCCTGACGCGTGGCCCAGCGGCACAATGCTGTCACCAGCGTACTTTTGCCGGCATCGGACGTGGTGCCCTGCACCATCAATGTGGTCATGAACGTTCCTTCGCAAAAGCTTGCAGCGCTTGTTCGAGACGAGCCTCTTCAACTGCATCGGCAGGCAGACCGAAACGCAGGCTGCTGTTGTGCGCGAAGATGCGCACCAGAATGCCGCGTCGGGCCATGAATTCGTGCAGTTCGGCAGCCTGTTCGGTGATCAGCCACTGGAACAATGCGCAGCCGCCATGAGGTTTGAAGCCGTAACGCTCAAGCAGCAACGCCAGCCGCTCACTGGCCTCGTCGCTGCGGATACGCTGTTGCGTGTGCCCGTCAGTGTCTTGCAGACAGGCCTGGCCGAGCACTCGAGTTGGCCCACTTACAGCCCAAGGCCCGACCTGCTCGGCGAGCAATTTGAGCAACCTACGCTCGGCCAGCACAAAGCCCAATCGCACACCGGCCAGACCAAAAAACTTGCCGAACGAGCGCAACACGATCAGGCCGACCAGATGGGTAAACCCGGCCAGGCTCAAATGAGGGGTGTTGTCCATAAACGCTTCATCAACCACCAGCCAGCCACCGCGTTGCGCCAATCGCGCGTGCCAGTCGAGCAACCGCGCCGGAGTCAGACTCAGGCCGGTCGGGTTGTTCGGGTTAACGACAACCAGTACATCGAGGCTGTCGATGAAGAAGTCGACTTCCTGCTCCAGCGCTTCACGCACGATGTAGCCGCTGCGGCGCCAGGCTTCGGCGTGTTCGGCATAACACGGCGATAACACGCCGACTTTGCCGGCCCGGCGCAAACGCGGCAGCAACTGAATGGCCATCTGCGAACCGGCGACCGGCAGCACGTGCGCGGCACCGTAGTAATCGCAGGCAGCCTGCTCCAGACCGTCATCGGTTTCCGGCAGCCGCGCCCAGGCGCGCAACGGAATTTCCGGGACCGGAAACGGCCACGGCGCGAGACCGCTGGACAGGTCGAGCCAGTCTTCTTCGGCGATGCCGTATTCAAGCGCCGCCCTGCGCAACCGGCCACCGTGCTCAAGCATAGAATTCAGCCCCCACGCAGAGAATCAGCAGCCATAACCATACGCCGCGCTGGACCAATTGCCAGCCACGGTCGATGGAGTCGGCATCCGCCGGCGCGCCTTCACCGAGCTGCGGACGCTCGTGCAGTTCGCCGTGATAGATCGCCGGGCCACCCAGCTCCACGCCTAGCGCTCCAGCTCCCGCCGCCATCACCGGGCCGGCGTTCGGGCTGTCCCACTGCGGCGCTTGGGTACGCCAGCATTTGAGTGCGAGTCGGGTTTTTCCCAGTAGCGCATAGGTTAACGCCACCAGTCGTGCAGGAATGTAATTGAGCACGTCGTCGATTTTTGCCGCCGCCCAGCCGAAACGTTCAAAGCGTTCGTTGCGATAACCCCACATCGCATCCAGCGTGTTGCTCAAGCGATAGAGCACCACGCCCGGCGCACCGGCCACGACAAACCAGAACAGCGCGGCGAACACTGCATCGCTGCCGTTCTCCAGCACCGATTCGGTGGCGGCGCGGGCGACAGCGGTGCTGTCGAGTTCATCGGTCTGGCGGCTGACCAGATAACCGACGCGCTTGCGAGCTTCCTCCAAATCATCGCTGCGCAACGCCTTGGCCACCGGCTCGACGTGTTCGCCGAGGCTGCGCATGCCGAGCGCGCAATACAGCGCGAGAATCTCGACGATCCAGCCCACGTATGGCGCCCAGGAAAATGCCGTGGCGAGCAAGGTCAGCGGCAACACCGCAATCACCCACGCAGTGACGCCATGACTGCGCCAACCGCGACCGCCGCTATTGAAACGTTGCTCGATGCGCCCGGCAAAATTGCCGAACGCCACCAGCGGATGCCAGCGTTTGGGTTCACCCAGCAGCGCATCCAGCGCCACTGCGGCGACACTCAACAACGCCACACTCATTGACTCACTCCCCAATAATTTTCGTACAGCAACTCATTGAGCGGACGCGCCTGCGCCCACCCTTCGAGTACCAGCATCGGCGCCGGATAGAACTCCTTGACCGGCCCGAGGCAAAGCACCGCCAACGGCTTGGCCCCGGCCGGCAAATTCAACAAATCAGCCAGCGCTTGCGGTTCGAACAGCGAGACCCAGCCCATGCCCAGCCCCTCAACGCGCGCGGCCAGCCACAGGTTCTGAATTGCGCAGGACAGCGAGGCCATGTCCATTTCCGGCAGCGTGCGCCGACCGAAAATATGCCGTTCGCGATCATCCATCAGCGCGGCGACCAGCACTTCCGCACAGTCGTTGATGCCTTCGACTTTCAGCGTCATGAACTCGTCGCTGCGCTCGCCAAGGGCTTCGGCGGTGCGCACGCGTTCTTCTTCGACGAGGGTTTGGATCTGCCCACGCAAGGCGCGGTCGCTGATGCGGATGAAGCGCCACGGCTGCATCAGGCCGACGCTGGGTGCCTGATGTGCGGCTTCGAGCAGACGCCGCAGCAAGTCAGGCTCGACGGTCCCGCCGCTGAAATGGCGCATGTCGCGGCGTTCGGCGATGGCTTTATAGACCGCTGCGCGTTCGGCTTCGGTATATGCGTTGTCGGTCATGGCCCCATCGCTGGCAAGCCAGCTCCCACAGTGGGCGGTGCAATACCTGACGAAACGCAATCCCCTGTGGGAGCTGCGGTGCGACGATTCGACTTGCCAGCGATGGCGGCCTCAAGGTCTGGTGTAAACAGAGCAGCGACAGCCACAGGATTCGACGGAAAATAAAAGTGCACGTAAGACGCGGTCATCCGCCCCTGCCGATAAACCGCTTCCGCACCGCGTCCGCCGTTGGGGCTGTGGCCTCGGGCAATCGGTGTCAGTTCGGTGGTGGTCAGGGAATGGTGATAAGTGTGGCCGCGCAGTGCGCCCTCCGGCAGTTCGACGTCCTGCAACGCCAGCGCCGCCAGGCGTTTCTGCATCGTCGCATCGCCGCGCAACAGGCCGACCAGTTCGGCGCGGGTGCCTTCGACATCAGTCAACGAATCGAGCAGATAGAGCATGCCGCCGCACTCGGCGAGCAGCGGTTTGCCGGCAGCGTGATGTTGGCGGATCGCATCGAGCATCGAGGTGTTCTGTGCCAGCGCGACGTGGTGCAATTCCGGGTAACCGCCGGGCAGGTACAGGCTGTCGGCCTCGGGGATTTGCGTGTCGCGGATCGGCGAGAAGAAGCTCAATTCGGCGCCCATTGCGCGCAGCAGATCAAGGCTGGCGCCGTAAGTAAAGGCAAAGGCTTCATCGCGGGCGACGGCAATCCGCACACCTTTGAGCAACGGTTCAACGATCAGCTCGTCTGGCACGGCGAATTCCACGGCTGGTGGCAGCGCTACCTCGCAACTGCTGGCCAGTGCGGCGGCAGCGGCGTCGAGGCGCACGTCGAGGTCATTCAGTTCGCTGGCCTGCACCAGTCCGAGGTGACGGCTCGGCAGTTCGATGCCGGTCTCGCGCGACAATGCGCCGTACCAACGCAGCCCTTCCGTCAGGCTGCCTTCAAGCAATTGCGCATGCCGCAGCGTGCCGACGCGATTGGCCAGCACCCCGGCAAACGGCAAGTCCGGCTGATAACGCGCCAGGCCCAGCGCCAGTGCGCCGAAAGTCTGCGCCATGGCGGTGCCGTCGATCACGCCGAGCACCGGCACACCGAAGTGCCGCGCCAGATCGGCGCTCGACGGCGTGCCGTCAAACAGCCCCATCACACCTTCGATCAGAATCAGATCGGCTTCGGCGGCGGCTTCCCACAGCAAGCGGCGACTTTCCTGCTCGCCGACCATCCACATATCCAGTTGATAGACCGGCGCACCGCTGGCGCGCTCGAGGATCATCGGGTCGAGAAAGTCCGGGCCGCATTTGAACACGCGCACCTTGCGCCCCTGATTGCGATGCAAACGAGCGAGCGCAGCGGTGACGGTGGTCTTGCCCTGACCGGAGGCCGGCGCGGCGATCAGTACCGCCGGGCAGTGACGTGGTTGCTTCAAAGTTCGACGCCTTTCTGCGCTTTGATCCCGGACTGAAAGGCGTGCTTGAGCATGCCCATCTCGGTGACCGTGTCGCCCATCTCGATCATTTCCGGCTTGGCGCCGCGCCCGGTGACGACCACATGCTGCATCGGCGGACGCGCCTGCAAATCGCTGAGCACTTGATCGAGATCGAGGTACCCGTGCTTGAGCGCGATGTTCAGTTCATCGAGCACCACCAGACCGATCGACGGATCGCGCAGCAGTTCACGAGAGACTTCCCAAGCGGCTTCGGCAGCGGCGATATCGCGCTGGCGATCCTGGGTTTCCCAGGTAAAGCCCTCGCCCATCACATGGAAGCGCACTTGTTCAGGGAAGCGGCGGAAGAACAGTTCCTCACCGGTGCTGTTGCGGCCCTTGATGAACTGCACCACGCCGCACTGCATGCCGTGGCCCATGGCGCGCGCGAGCATGCCGAACGCCGAGCTGCTTTTGCCTTTGCCGTTGCCGGTCAGCACCAGCACCAGGCCACACTCGTCCGGCGAATTGGCGATGCGTTCATCGATCACGGCTTTTTTACGCTGCATGCGCGCCAGATGGCGTTCGTCGCGCTCGGGGGAATCGGTCATGGGGGAGCTCTCCGTTGAGGCTGGATAACGGCGGGCAGGCACAAGAATAGACGGCAAAAAGCCTGGCATCGCCCACCGTGATGCCGCTGGATGGATCAGGCCGGTCTCCGGGCTCATGAGCGGCGCATTCGCCGGACTGCGCGCCTTCCCGCTTGTTCAGCAGTGGCATCAGACGCAGTTTTTACTCATTTACCGTTGCGGGGGCAGCGCCGGGATCGTGATCGGTCTTCGCTTGAAGACAATCCTCACCGGCTTCCCTGTTTCACTCTGTCGACGTACGTCACAGAGCACCTGAAACAAGCGGCGAAGGTTAGAGGGTTGGGGGTGGAGCGTCAATTAAAGAGGGGCGCGCGCGCGTAATAACTGCCGCCGATCAAATATATGCCGCCATTGTTGTGCCACACTCTCAGCAGTGATATCAAAGAGCCATGCTTTTACCCAAAAAAGCGCCATCACAATAACAAGGGAGTGCACCATGCAAGGCATGATCATCAGCAACCCGCGACTGGAGTTCCTGCGCCCGGTGCTGGAACGCTGGTTTGACTGTATCGACCGCTACAACGCCGTGCGTGGCGACAACGACACGCCCTACTGGCATGACGAAAAAGCCAACCTCGGCCTGCTCTCGGCCGCCGCATGGATGGCCGAACTGGTGACATTGCGCGACACCGCCACGCGCAAGCAGAACGAGGAAGGCGAGCGCAATGCCCGCGCCGATCTGTTTCTCGCCGGGGCCGAGAACCGCGCATTCATTCAGGCGACTCAGCGCTGGCCGCGAGTCAACAGCCTGAACCTCACTCAAGCCCTGGCGGATATCACCAGCGAAGCCAAGCGCATCAGCTACGCCAGCGATCTGAAACTCGGCTGCCTGTTCGTCGCCCCGCAAAAAGCCCAGCACAGCGCCAGCCCGGAAGAATTGCAGGACATGGTCGACGACCTGCAAAAGGAAAACACCTGCGCCGTGGCCTGGTATTTCCCCTACGCCTACCGCAAATTGCACAGCGACGCCGGCAACTATCATCCGGGCATCGCCGTGCTGTTCAAAGAGGCGCGCGGCTGAGCAGTTGAACCATCGGGCTTGTACGCTTCTCTATGATTAACAATGCATTCATAGGGAAGATCAGCAATGCGCAAGCCCCAGCTCGTTTTTGTCATCGCGCTCGCCGGAGGGCTCGCCGCCTGTGGTGAATCCTCCAGCCTGCAAGTCATCGACGGCACCGGCCCGTCACCGAAACTGCCAGAACCGAACAAAACCCTGATCCCGACGGTGAACATTGCCCCGGCAGTCGGCTGGCCGGCGGGGGCGAAACCGACCGCCGCCGCTGGCACTCAGGTCGCAGCATTTGCGGAAAACCTAGACCACCCACGCTGGCTGTATGTGCTGCCCAATGGCGATGTGCTGGTCGCGGAAACCAACGCGCCGCCCAAACCTGATGACGGCAAAGGCATTCGTGGCTGGGTGATGGAAAAAGTCATGGGCCGTGCCGGTGCCGGTGTGCCGAGTCCGAATCGCATCACCCTGTTGCGCGACGCCGATCACGATGGCGTGGCCGAGACGCGCACGGTGTTTCTGCAAAACCTCAACTCGCCATTCGGCATGACGCTGGTCGGCAACGATCTGTATGTCGCCGACACTGATCGGCTGCTGCGCTTCCATTACGAAGCCGGCGCCACCGAGATCAAGACCCAGCCGATCAAAGTCGTGGATCTGCCCGGCGGCACGCTGAACCACCACTGGACCAAAAACGTGATCGCCAGCAAGGACGGCAGCAAGCTGTACGTGACCGTAGGCTCAAACAGCAACGTCGGCGAGAACGGTCTGGATAAAGAGGAAGGTCGCGCGGCGATCTGGGAAGTGGATCGCGCCACTGGCAATCACCGCATATTCGCTTCGGGTATCCGTAATCCCAACGGCTTGGCCTGGGAGCCGCAGAGCGGAGCTTTGTGGACGGCGGTCAATGAGCGTGACGAAATCGGCAGCGATCTGGTGCCGGACTACATCACCTCGGTCAAGGATGGCGGCTTCTATGGCTGGCCATTCAGCTATTACGGTCAGCACGTCGATGTCCGCGTCGAGCCGCAAAACCCGGACTTGGTGGCCAAGGCGATCGCGCCGGATTACGCGGTCGGCCCACACACTGCTTCGCTGGGTCTGACATTCGCTGAAAGCAACACGCTGCCGGCGCAATTCAAGGAAGGCGCATTCATCGGCCAGCACGGCTCGTGGAACCGCAAACCGCACAGTGGCTATAAAGTGATTTTCGTGCCGTTTGCGGCGGGCAAGCCGACTGGCAAACCGGTGGATGTGCTGACCGGGTTCCTCGACAAAGATGAAAATGCCTTGGGTCGCCCGGTGGGCGTGGTGATTGATCAGCAGGGTGGATTGCTGGTCGCGGATGACGTCGGCAACAAGGTTTGGCGGGTTGCGGCCAGCAAATAACCGATCATTGCCTGACGCATAAAAAATGTGGGAGCCAGCCTGCTGGCTCCCACATTTGTTTTGTGCAGCTTGGGTTACGGGTTATGCGCCAGATGCTCCGGCTGCAACACTCGTTTGGCGCTCAAGTAAGCTTTCTGCCAATAAGCCTTGGACAGACTGTCCAGTTTCACCGTGCCGCCAGTCGCTGGTGCATGCACGAAGCGCCCTTCCCCGACGTAAATCCCCGCATGACTGACCTGCGAGCCGCCATTGGTGGCGAAGAAGATCAGGTCACCGGTCTGCAAGCCTTCTTTGCCGACATTCGGCGCCTGCATCACGATCAGTTCGCGGGTCGAACGCGGCAGGCTGATGCCGGCCGCATCGCGGTAAACAAAACCGATCAGGCCGCTGCAGTCAAACCCCGAATCCGGCGTGTTGCCGCCCCAGCGATAAGGCGTGCCAACCAGACCAAGCGCGCGGAACAGCACGTCTTCGGCAGCAGGCGAAAAACTTTGAGAAGGACTGAACACGACCGGCGCGCGTACAACCGGCGCGGGCGGCGGCGTGCGACTGGCGCAGCCACTGAGCAGCGCTGCGAAAAGCATAAAGGTGAGGCGGGCCGACATCGTCATAAGCAGAACATCCTGATCTGGCTGCGGCTTTAACTGCCGATTCGACAGAAAACAAAACCGCCTGCGTCAGACGCAGGCGGTTTGCCATCAATATAGATTCAGAATTCTAGCGGCTACGCGGCAAACTTCAAGTAAGACTTTAACTTCACCTTGTAAAGTTTAGGTCTATTACTCCTGAAGGGCCGTTTTTGTCGCCACGGACGTGGCGACAACAGGGTGATTACTTGCGAGCGGTAACCACGGTAGGCGCATTCGCCAAAGCGCGTTTGGCTTCGATGAAGGTCTTGCTCCAGTAGCTGTCACCCAGGCTGTCGATGCGAACACCGCCACTGCGACGACTGCTGGAATGGATGAACTGATTGTCACCCAGGTAGATCCCGGCGTGACTCACACGACCGCGACGACCATTGGTGGCGAAAAACAGCAAATCACCCGGCTCAAGATTGCTGCGCGCAACCAGCGGTGCATCGACGTTGATCATTTCGCGGGTAGAACGCGGCAGGTTCATGCCGGCCTCTTCGCGGAACAGATAGCCAATGAAACCGCTGCAATCGAAACCGGCTTCAGAGGTGCCACCGAAACGGTAACGGGTACCGATCAGGGACATGCCGCGTTCAAGGATGCTGTCAGCCAGAACTGGAAGCTGGTAAGGCTTGCTGCCGTTGAAATTGGCCAGTTCTTTTTCGGTGTCCAGCTCTTCCTGATAAATAACGGAAGACTGAGCAGTGGCAGAATTTTTAACCTGTTGAGGCTGCTCTTGGACTGGAGAATGAGCAGCGCAACCGAATAACAGGGTGACGAGTGCGAGAGGCACGAGGGGTGCGAAGCGCTTTAGCATGGGCACGACCGTGGCTGATAGTTGTAAAGAAGCCGAGACTATGCCCGCTATCATCCTCATTTGCAAATTCAATCGATCTTTTTGTGACTTCCGAGTTTCTCGTTTACATCTAAGCGCTTAAGCCCATTTGAAACGATACGCAGCTGGCACACCGTGCCGGAAAGCGGATTTTCTGGCGCCTGAAAGATGCCGAAACGCGCTGAACGCTACGGTTCAAGCGGGTTTCACCAGCCGAGGGTTTCTTTCAGAAAGGGGATCGTCAGTTTGCGCTGAGCTTGCAATGAGGCCTGATCGAGCTGCTCCAGCAGATCAAACAGCGCACTCATGCTGCGCGTGCCGCGAGTCAGAATGAAATGCCCGACTTCATCGGTCAGGTGCAGACCGCGTCGTGAGGCACGCAATTGCAGGGCACGCAATTTGTCTTCGTCGGAGAGAGGACGCATCTGGAAAATCAGCGCCAGGGTCAGGCGCGATTTCAGGTCAGCAAGTTTCACCGGCAGCTCACGCGGCGAAGTCGATGCGGCGATCAACAAGCGCCGACCGCTGTCACGCAGACGGTTGAAAAGGTGAAACATCGCCTCTTCCCAGTCAGCCTTGCCGGCAATCACCTGCAAGTCATCCAGACACACCAGTTCGTACTGCTCAAGGTTGTCGAGGATGCTCACGCCGCGATCCATCAACTCGGCCAGCGGCAGGTAAACCGCCGGTTCCCCCATCTGTTCGAAGCGCAGACACGCAGCCTGCAACAGATGCGTACGCCCGACCCCGTGCTTGCCCCACAGATAAATCAGGCTCTCCGTCCAGCCGGCGTCGGCTTCGCAGAGGCGCTCGACATAGCCGAGTGCAGCGGCATTGGCGCCTGGGTAGTAGTTGATGAAGGTGGCGTCGTCACGCAGACGCACACCTAGGGGCAGCTGAATCGGTTTCATGCTGACTGAACAGTTCTCAAGGAACCGTTAGTGGCCTCTGTGTAAAGTGAGCGGAAGTTTATACCCGTCAAGCGGAGCGCACAATGCGACAGACCCCAAGCAAAATCAAAGGTTTGCGTTAATGCAGCGGTTTTATGACAGTTTTACTGACGCTGCAGAGACAAGTATCACCTGCAGAACACGGGCCAACCCGGTTATCCACCGGGCGGCCCGTCGCGATGATTACAGCTTGGGTTCATCCAGGCCGCTGTAAATGTCGGAGTCCTTGTACACATCATGCATATGACGCACGAGCACCATGATGACCGCCGCGACCGGCAATGCCAGCAGCACACCGGTGAACCCGAATAACTCGCCACCCGCCAGGATCGCGAAGATCACCGCCACCGGATGCAGACCAATGCGGTCCCCCACCAGCCATGGCGTCAGCACCATGCCTTCCAGCGCTTGACCGACCATGAATACAGCAACGATTCCGATCATCGGGTACAGATCCCCGCCAAACTGGAACAGTCCGGCGATCAACGCCGCACCGATACCGATCACGAAGCCCATATACGGCACAATCGCCGCCAGACCGGCAATCAAACCGATCAAAAGGCCCAGTTCCAGCCCGACAATCATCAGACCCGCCGAATAGATCACGCCAAGCGCCAGCATCACCAGCAATTGCCCACGTACGAACGCGCCGAGCACTTCGTGGCATTCGCCAGCCAGTGCCACTACACGCTCCTCGCGATCACGCGGCAGCAGGCTACGGATCTTGGCCATCATCACGTCCCAGTCGCGCAGCAAATAGAAACTCACCACCGGGATCAGCACCAGATTCGCCAGCCAGCCGATCAACGCCAGACTCGAGGCGGTAGCCTGACTCAGTACCACACCGACGATATCAGTGGTCTGGCCCATGTGTTCACTGATCGCCGCTTTGACTTTATCGAACTTCCAGAACCCGTCCGACAATCCGAGCTTGGCCTGCGCCCATGGCACGGCCGTGTGTTGCAGCCAGTCGAGCATTTGCGGCGCCAGTTCATACAGGCGCATCAGTTGCTTGGCGAGCATCGGCACCAGCACCAGCATCAGCGCGGTGACAATCAGCGTAAACAGCGCAAATACCGAAATCACGCCCCAGGTGCGCGACAACCCCAGCTTCTCCAGACGATCCACCAGCGGATCGAATAGATACGCGAGCAGTAACGCCACCAGAAACGGCGTCAGGATCGGGTGCAGCAACCAGACAAATGCGCAAAGCAGGACAACCCCACCGAGCCAGAACCAACGCCGTGTATCGGCCATTTACCACTCCTGCTTCATCTATATAAGGAAAGACTTACCAACGGAAACGCAATGACGGCGCGGCAGGTGTCGGAGCCGGAGCAACCGGCGCTGCACCGGGAACCGCAGGCTGCGGCGCCGCTACCGGCGCCGGCGTTTCGGCGGGCAACTCTTGCAACTTGGCCAGCGACAATTGCGCACGCATCTGATCCGCGCTGCCATTCACGCGATACACGATGCGATCGCCGTCAACACTCTGCAGACGCACGCCAAACGGTTCGAGTAACCGCAACAGTGCTGCGTAATGCTCAAGATTCATGCCCTGCACTTCCAGGGTCTGCTGACCCGAAGCGCCAGGCCTGGCAACAAAACGTGGCGCCAACCGCTCGGTGACCGCCAGCATAACCGCATCAGCGACCGCAGCCTGATCGGCGCCCTGCACGTTGCCCGCTTCTTTTTTATCGCCAAGCCACAGCTGCCATTTGGCCTGCCATTGCCCACCCTCTTCACGCGCATGCACTGCCAGCAAGGCGTCAGCGTTATAGCGCTCAGACGCATCACGCAACGGCGCCGGGTCCGCGCCTTCGAGGGCGGGGCCGGTCGCGACCAACTGTTCACTCAGATCAGCCAGCGGCAAGCGCAACGGCAAACCACGATGCTGAGCCGCGCGGCGCAAAGGAGCGGCAGCGGCCTGACCGTCGCCAACCAGACTCGAACCTTCAGCGGAATCGTTCAGCCACCAGCTAAGAATCGACGGCCGACTGGCGCCCCACAATGCCAACCCGGCGCGACGCAATGCCTGCTCGGTAGTGCCCGGATCGAAATCGACCTTCAGCACTTCCGGCGGCCCGGCGTCGAAGCCGAACTGACTGATGATCTGTTGCGGGTCCTTGCGCACTGGCGCCAGCCCTGGGTTCTGCACGGCTTTCGGATCGCCCGTCAGGCGCAGCACCAGCGTGTCCAGCGCAGCCTGCGTCGCGCGATCACGCTCTTCAGGCGTCTGGCCAGTCACCGGCTCACGCACTTGATAAAGACCTTTGAGATTTTCGGCATGACTCGCCAGGCTGACCAGAGACAAACAGCCCACAAACAACAATTTACAAAAACGCATGGAGAATTCCCGTCGACAGGAGCGGCTGGAACAGGCCGCGTGAACCGGTTGAGCAATGGCTGTGACCCCCGGCCGTTGCAAAACATTCACACGCTGGCAGTAAGTTTTTGCACAGTGTTAACGATAGACGGTTAATCGCCACACCTTATACAGGCACCCGTAACAGCTTCTAAACCTTCGATTGCAAAATTTTTCCGGTGATATGGCCCTGCCCGTCGGCGCGAGGATGGCCGCTGCCCCTCAAGCCTGATAAAATCGCGCGCCTTCGCAGACCGGCAACAGCCGGGCGTCATGAAAATCGCGTGAGGCAATCGCCCCGTCGATTTTGGCGTCCCCGCTGAATTCGGTCGTTACCCAGAAATCCCCCCTAAAGGCCTGGATCATGAGCAAGCAACCCTCCCTGAGCTACAAGGACGCCGGTGTAGACATCGACGCCGGTGAAGCATTGGTCGAACGCATCAAGAGCGTCGCCAAGCGCACTGCGCGCCCGGAAGTCATGGGCGGCCTGGGCGGTTTCGGCGCCCTCTGCGAAATCCCGGCCGGCTACAAGCAGCCAGTGCTGGTGTCCGGTACTGACGGCGTCGGCACCAAGCTGCGTCTGGCTCTGAACCTGAACAAGCACGACAGCATCGGCATCGACCTGGTCGCCATGTGCGTCAACGATCTGGTGGTGTGCGGCGCCGAGCCGCTGTTCTTCCTCGACTACTACGCCACCGGCAAACTCAACGTTGAAACCGCGACCCAGGTAGTGACCGGTATCGGCGCTGGCTGCGAATTGTCCGGTTGCTCGCTGGTTGGCGGCGAAACCGCTGAGATGCCAGGCATGTACGAAGGCGAAGACTACGACCTGGCCGGCTTCTGCGTCGGCGTCGTGGAAAAAGCCGACATCATCGACGGCTCGAAAGTCGCCACCGGTGACGCGCTGATCGCGCTGCCATCGTCCGGTCCGCACTCCAACGGCTACTCGCTGATCCGCAAGATCATCGAAGTATCCGGCGCCGACATCGAAAACACCCAGCTCGACGGCAAACCACTGACCGACCTGCTGATGGCCCCGACCCGCATCTACGTCAAGCCGCTGCTCAAGCTGATCAAAGACACCGGCGCCGTTAAAGCCATGGCCCACATCACCGGTGGCGGCCTGCTCGACAACATCCCGCGCGTTCTGCCTAAAGGCGCTCAGGCCATCGTTGACGTGGCGAGCTGGACCCGCCCTGCGGTGTTCGACTGGCTGCAAGAGAAAGGCAACGTTGACGAAACCGAGATGCACCGCGTGCTGAACTGCGGCGTGGGCATGGTGATCTGCGTGGCGCAAGAGCACGTTGAAATCACTCTGAACACCCTGCGCGAAGCTGGCGAGCAGCCTTGGGTCATCGGCGAGATCGCTGCAGCTGCCGAAGGCGCTGCTCAGGTTGAACTGAAGAACCTTAAGGCTCATTAATGTCCGCAACCTGTGATGTCGTGGTGCTGTTGTCCGGCACCGGCAGTAACTTGCAGGCTTTGATCGATAGCACGCGGACCGGCGACAGCCCGGTCCGCATCGCTGCGGTGATTTCCAACCGCGCCGACGCTTACGGCCTGCAACGCGCCAGAGACGCGGGTATCGCCACCCGCTCGCTGGATCACAAGGCTTTCGAAGGTCGCGAGGCCTTCGATGCCGCTCTGGTCGAACTGATCGACGCCTTCAATCCGAAACTCGTGGTACTGGCCGGTTTCATGCGCATTCTCAGCGCTGACTTCGTGCGCCACTATCACGGTCGCCTGCTCAATATCCATCCGTCGCTGCTACCCAAATACAAAGGGTTACACACTCATCAGCGCGCGCTGGAGGCCGGCGATGCCGAACACGGCTGCTCCGTGCACTTCGTCACCGAGGAACTCGATGGCGGACCACTGGTCGTACAGGCAGTAATACCGGTAGAGTTGCACGATTCGCCGCAAAGTCTGGCGCAACGGGTTCACGTTCAGGAACACCTGATCTATCCGCTGGCCGTACGCTGGTTCGCCGAAGGACGGCTGAGCCTCGGCGAGCAAGGTGCTTTACTGGACGGCCAGCCACTCGCGGCCAGCGGTCACTTGATTCGTAACTAGGAGATATTATGCGTCGCGCCCTGCTCTTCGCTTGCGCTCTGCTCGCCCTGCCCTTCGCACAGGCTGCAGACCTTCAACCGTTCTCCGCCAGCTACACCGCCGACTGGAAACAGCTGCCGATGAGCGGCACCGCCGAGCGCAGCCTGACCAAGGATGCCAAAGGTGTCTGGACACTCAGCTTCAAGGCTTCGATGATGATTGCCAGCCTGACCGAGACCAGCACTCTGACGCTGGACAAGGACACGCTGCTGCCGCAGTCCTACCACTTCGAACGTGGTGGTCTGGGCAAAGCCAAGAAGGCCGATCTGGACTTCGACTGGGCCAACAAACTGGTGACTGGTACCGACCGTGGCGACGCGGTGAAAATCCCGCTGAACCGCGGCATGGTCGACAAATCCACCTACCAACTGGCGCTGCAACATGACGTCGCCGCCGGCAAGAAAAGCATGAGCTATCAGGTGGTTGATGATGGCGAAGTCGATACTTACGACTTCCGCGTGCTGGGTTCGGAGAAAGTCGAAACCAAGGCCGGCCAGATTGATGCGATCAAGGTCGAGCGCGTACGTGACCCGACGCAGAGCAAGCGCATCACGGTTCTGTGGTTCGCCAAGGATTGGGATTACCTGCTGGTGCGTTTGCAACAGGTTGAGACTGACGGCAAGGAGTACAACATCATGCTTCTTGACGGTACGGTCAACGGCAAAGCAGTTAAAGGCAGTTGATTTGACTGGTAGTAAAAGAGCCCCGTGAATGCGGGGCTTTTTTTTGCCTGTCGATCAGTGCTCAAACCGAAAACTTCGCCACCATCCCATTCAAATCCACCGCCAGCCGCGACAGCTCCTGGCTCGCCGCACTGGTCTGATTGGCGCCCGCCGATGTCTGCATCGCCAGATCACGAATATTCATCAAGTTGCGATCCACCTCGCGTGCCACCGCAGCCTGCTCTTCCGAAGCACTGGCAATCACCATATTGCGCTCGTTGATCAGGGTGAACGCCGAAGCAATCTCCTCCAGCGCCACCCCGGCAGCCTTGGCCAACTCCAGCGTCGAACGCGCGCGGACGTTGCTCTGCTGCATCGAACTCACCGCCGAATCAGTGCCCTGCTGAATCCCGCCGATCATTTGTTCGATCTCCTGCGTCGATTGCTGCGTGCGATGCGCCAACGCGCGCACCTCATCGGCCACCACCGCAAAACCGCGCCCGGCATCACCGGCCCGCGCCGCCTCGATCGCCGCGTTGAGCGCCAACAGGTTGGTCTGCTCGGCAATCGAGCGAATCACGTCCAGCACTTTGCTGATGCTGTAGACCTTTTGCGCCAGATCTTCGACCTGCGTGGCATTGGCAGTGACGTCGCCGGCCAGTAACTCGATCGAAGAGACCGTTTGCCGCACTTGCTCGCGACCATGCTGAGCAATGCGATCCGACTCGCGCGAGGCCTCGGAAGTTGCCACCGCATTGCTGGCCACCTCTTCAACCGCGGCGGTCATCTGATTCACCGCCGTGGCCGCCTGCTCGATTTCCAGGCTCTGCTGATGCAGCCCGCGCGTGGCGTCTTCCGTGACGCAGCTCAGCTCTTCCGAAGCCGAGGCCAATTGGCTAGAGGACTCTGAGATGCGCCGAATGGTGTCGCGCAGGTTGTGTTGCATGGTCTGCAATGCTTGCAGCAATCGCGCCGGCTCGTCCTTGCCGGAGATGTTGATATCACCGGTCAGATCGCCACCGGCAACCACTTCAGCGACATTCAACGATTGCGAAAGCGGCAGGACAATGCTGCGGGTCAGCGTCAATGCCAGCGCAATAGTGATCAACGCAGTGACGCCGATCATCACCCCGACCCACACCCGCGAGTTGCTGAACACCAGTCGCGCCGCCTCAGTGGCCAGGTTGGCGTTGTGTTTGTTCAGCTCGACCAGCTCACGCAGCGTGACGGCAATTTCGTCGGCCAACGGGCTCATCTGGCCATTGAGAATCGCCGCCGCCTCGCCCACCCGGTCTTGCGCCGACAGCGTCATCACCTGTGCCTGAAACTCCAGATACTTGTGCTCGGCAGTTTTAAAGCGATCAAACAGCGCGCGCTCCTCGGGCAACACGATCAACACGTTGTAACGTTGCTGGGCCTCGCTGAGCACGCCGCGCAGCTCGGTGAGCTTGGCGATATTCTGTTCCAGTGCCTGCGGATCGCGATTAAGCAGCAGACGCATGGTCAACGCGCGCAAGCGCAGCATGTCCTGGCTCATCTCTCCGACCGCCATCACGCTTGGCAGCCAGTTGTTGTCGACCTGATCGGACTGGGCGCGCATGTTGGACATTTGCAGCAAAGCGAACGCGCCGAGGGCAAATACCATCAACGCCAGCAGGCCAAAACCCAGTCCGGCCCGCGGCGCAATATTGAGACTACGGATACTCATTGCTCTGGTTCCTTCCAAAAGCGCTGCATCGACCTGCAGCTGGTTGCTCTAGAAGGTATCGGCCCTTTGCTAATTTGCGTAAGACCAAAACGTGATATCAAAGAGCCTTGATACTTCGAACACTCGGCATTAACGATTCAGCGCTATTGTGCGGACTTCACGACCGTTCGCGGCAAGATTGCCAGAAAGTTATCTCGCGCGACTTTTTGCGCCACGTCCGCTGGCAAAGCATCGAGGAACGGCTTGAAGCTGTGCATTTCCTTACCGAGCTTGTCAAAACGTCCTACGACGTCGGAGCCGAGCATGAAGCGCTCCGGATGACGTTCGACCAACGCCAGCCACTCCGCGCGCGGCTTGCCCTGCTCGTCCAGCAGATAGGGCGTGAGCATGCTCCACGACAGATCGACGTACAGATTCGGATAGGCCTCAAGCATGCGGCTCAAGGTCGGCAGCAGAAAATCCAGTTGGGTTTGATGCCGGTGAATCTCGGCACTGGTGCCGGCGTGCGCCCAGATGATCCGCGTGTGCGGATGATTACGCAGCGGCTGCTCGATTTCCTGCAAATACAGCGGATTCTTCTCACGCTTGGAGGTGATGTTGGAATGCACCATCACCGGCAGATCGTTTTCCGCCGCCAGGTGATAAATCCGCGTCATGGCTTCGTTGTTGGCTCGCGGCGTGTCGCCAGAGGTCAGCGCCGTCAGGTCGTCATGCCGGGTGAAGACTTCGCCAATGCCCTGCCACAGGCCCGGATACAGATCGAGCATGCGCTGAATGTGCGCAGCGGAGTTCTTGTCGTTGGGGTTGAAGCCTGACAGGAAAGGATGGAAATGCCCGCGCTGCTCTATGGGCAGTTTCTGCACCGCGTCGGCGACGATCACGTCAGTCGCGCTGTACCAATAGGCATCCGCATCATCGCCGGCGTAATAGCGCGGTCGTTTGGGTTCGTCTTCGTGCCACTTCTTGGCCACGGGAATACCGGAAATCATCACATGCTCGATGGAATTTTCTTTCATGGCCGTCAGCAATTTCGGCATGCCGGCGCTTTCCTGGAAAAAATCCACGTAATGCAGGTGCGCGTCGCTGTAGGTGTATTCCCGCGCGTGCGCAGCGCCGGCACACATCAACAGGCAAGCAAGACTCAGACGATACAAGGACACAAGCGTTCTCCGGCAGATAGGCATAGCCTAGACCTCCGCCGCACGAGCAGGGTTCAGCCGGCAACAAAGTGGAACGCCACTCTGTCGGAATGCTCTATACCTGCAAGGTCTGTTTTTGATCGAACGACTTTTCCTACCGCATGCGAGGTTCTCATGACTGTTACCGTCAATACCGTCTCCGCCGAAGGTTTGCGCCACACCGTACAGATCGATGAACACGAGCTATTTGCCGACGCCCCGGTCGCTGCGGGCGGCGAAGGCTCGGCACCTGAGCCGCACGATTACTTCGACGCTGCTCTGGGCGCCTGCAAAGCCTTGACGCTGAAGATGTACGCGAAGAAGAAAGACATCCCGCTGACCGGCGTGGGCGTCGAGGTCAAACGCGACAACAGCGAAGAGCAAAAAGGCAAATACGCCCTGCACGTTACCCTGACGCTCAAAGGCGTACTGACCGATGCTCAGCGTGAAGAATTGCATCGCGTGGCCGACCGCTGCCCGATTCACAAGCTGATGACCACCAGCGAAGTCACCATCGAAACCCACGCGCCACAAGGCTTCGACAGCCAGTAATCACTCCGACTACAGCGGCGGGTTATGCTTCGCGCATCGCCCGCTCAGCCTGGAATGCACCATGGACACGCCACTTCTGATCATCCGCCCGCGCGCCGAAGACGTCGAAGGCCAGCCGATTCTGCGCCCGCTGCCGTCAGCCAAATGCCGCAATGTCGGACCTTTCGTGTTTTTTGACCACATGCTCGAAACGGTTTATCCGCCTGGCACAGGCATGAACATCCGACAGCATCCGCACATCGGCCTGTCGACACTCACCTATTTGTTTGAAGGGCAGATCCAGCACAAAGACAGCCTCGGTTCGGATCAGGTTGTGGGGGCTGGCGATGTCAGCTGGATGACGGCGGGCAGCGCGATTGCCCACGTTGAGCGCACACCGGAGCCGTTGAAGGACAGCGGTTTCAGGTTTCACGGCTTGCAGATCTGGCTGGCTTCGCCGAAAGAACATGAGCAAGGCCCGGGGCATTACAGCCATCACCCGGCGTCAACGCTGCCGGTCAGCGATAACCTCGGCGTGCAGATCCGCATGATCGCCGGGTCAGGCTTTTGCCTGGAATCGCCAGTGCCGGTGCTTTCTCCTACGTTGTATGCCGAGTTGAAAATGCAGACGGCGACTACGCTGTTGATTCCGACCGAGCATGCAGAGCGAGCGTTGTATGTGTTGAGTGGCGATGCGCAGTTGAATGGCGAAGCGCTGGAGCCGCATTCGCTGGCGGTGTTGCCGGCGGGTGAAGAGATGAGCTTGTTCGCTGACAGTGACTGTCACGCGGTGTTGTTCGGGGGTGCGCCTCTGGATGGGCCACGGCGGATCAACTGGAATTTTGTCGCGAGTGATCCGGCGGCGATTGATGAAGCGCGGCGCAAGTGGGCGGCTGGGGATTGGCCGACGGTGCCGGGGGAAGTTGAGCGGATTGAGTTGCCGCGTTAGACCGCCTTACCCACCCCAGCCCTCTCCCGGAGGGAGAGGGAGCCGACCGAGGTGTCTGGCGCTGTACATTGACCTGAACGGCCGAGTCGATTGTGGATTCGGTGCTGCACGTTCAGGTCGATGTATCTATCAAGCATCCCACGCTCAGTCCCCTCTCCCTCCGGGAGAGGGTTAGGGTGAGGGGCTTTTCAGCCTTTAAACACTTCATCCAGCAGATTGTGCATCGACTTGAACGCCCGCGCAGCGGTCTTCGCGTCATACATCATCTTGCCCGGCACGTTCGCATGCGGATCGGTAAACGAGTGCACCGCACCGCCGTAACTCAGCAACTGCCAGTCAGCACCCGCCGCATTCATCTCCTCTTCAAACGCCGGCAACTGCTCTTTCGGCACCAATGGATCGGAAGCACCATGCAGCACCAGCACCGAGCCTTTGATGTTGTTGGCATCCGCCGGATTCGGCGAGTCCAGCGTGCCATGGAACGACACCGCCGCCTTCACTGGAGCGCCAGTGCGCGCCAGATCCAGCGCGCAGCAACCGCCAAAGCAGAAACCGAACACCGCCAGTTTTGAGGTATCCACTGCCGCCTCACCCTGCGCCTGCAACTGCTCGAAAGCCGCCTGCATGCGCTTGCGCAGTAACGCACGATCGTTCTTCAACGGCATCATCGCCGCGCCAGCCTGATCGGCATTTTGCGGACGCACAGATTGACCATAAACGTCCGCGATCAACACCACGTAACCTTTGGCCGCGACTGACTTGGCGATTTCTCCAGCGCCAGCGCTGACGCCCATCCAGTTCGGCGCCATCAGCAATCCGGGACGCGCGCCTTTGTGTTCGGCATCAAACGCCAATCGACCTTCATAAGGCTGGCCATCAATCTGGTAGACCACGGAACGTACGGTGATTTGGCTCATTTCTGACTCCTGATTAGCTAAACACCAGAATGAAAAAACCCGCCGAAGCGGGTTTTTCCTACAACGTGATCAAGCTGACAGTTCGACCAGCAGCTTGTTCAGACGGCGCACATAATCGGCCGGGTCTTTCAAGCTTTCGCCGGCAGCCAGCGCGGCCTGATCGTGGAGGATGTGCGACAAGTCGCGGAAGCGATCATCGTCCGGCTCATTGTCGAGTTTCTCGATCAACGCGTGGCTCGGATTGAATTCGAAAATTGGCTTCGATTCCGGCACCTTCTGCCCGCTCGCTTCGAGGATCTGACGCATTTGCATACCCAGATCCTGCTCGCCGATAGCCAAAATGGCCGGCGAATCGGTCAGACGATGGGAAACCCGCACTTCAGCAACCGAATCGCCCAGCGCGGCTTTCAGACGCTCAACCAGACCTTCTTTGGACTTGGCGACTTCTTCTGCAGCCTTCTTGTCTTCTTCCGAATCCAGATTGCCCAGATCGAGGTCACCGCGCGCCACGTCGACAAAGGTCTTGCCGTCGAAGTCGCTCAGGTAGCTCATCAGCCACTCGTCGATACGGTCGGTCAGCAGCAGCACTTCGATGCCTTTCTTGCGGAAGACTTCCAGGTGCGGGCTGTTCTTGACCTGCGCGTAGGTTTCGCCGGTCAGGTAGTAGATCTTGTCCTGACCTTCCTTGGCGCGAGCCAGGTATTCGGCCAGACCGACAACTTGCTCGCCATCGGTGTTGGTCGAAGCGAAACGCAGCAGGCCAGCGATTTTTTCCTTGTTGGCGAAATCTTCTGCCGGGCCTTCTTTCATGACCTGACCGAAGTTTTTCCAGAAGCCTTTGTATTGCTCAGGCTCGTTCTTCGCCAGTTTTTCCAGCATGTCCAGCACGCGCTTGGTCAGCGCCGATTTCATCGAATCGATGATCGGGTCTTTCTGCAGGATTTCCCGCGACACGTTCAGCGACAGGTCGTTGGAATCGACCACGCCTTTGATGAAGCGCAGGTACAGCGGCAGGAACGACTCGGCCTGATCCATCACGAACACGCGCTGCACGTACAGCTTCAGGCCTTTCGGCGCTTCACGCTGGTACAGATCGAATGGCGCACGGGCCGGCACGTACAACAGCGAGGTGTATTCGAGCTTGCCTTCGACCTTGTTATGGGTCCAGCTCGAAGGGTTCTCGTAATCGTGACCGATGTGCTTGTAGAACTCCTGGTATTCCTCGTCCTTCACTTCTGTGCGCGGACGGGTCCACAGGGCGCTGGCACGGTTGACGGTTTCCCACTCAACGGCTGGCTGCTCTTCACCTTCGGCAGCCGCAACTTCTTTCGGCACTTCGATCGGCAGAGCGATGTGGTCGGAGTACTTCTTGATGATGTTGCGCAGACGGTAGCCGTCAGCGTACTCGTCTGCGTCTTTCTTCAGATGCAGAACGATGCGGGTACCGCGCTCGACTTTTTCGACGGTGGCGACTTCGAACTCGCCCTCGCCTTTCGACGACCAATGCACGCCTTCGCTGGCAGGATCGCCGGCACGACGGCTGTATACGTCAACCTGGTCGGCAACGATGAACGCGGAGTAGAAACCCACACCGAATTGACCGATCAGGTGCGAATCTTTCTTCTGATCGCCCGACAGGTTTTTCATGAAATCGGCAGTGCCGGACTTGGCGATGGTACCCAGGTGGGTGACCACATCGTCGCGGTTCATGCCGATGCCGTTGTCTTCGAGGGTGACGGTGTTGGCCGCCTTGTCGAAGCTCACACGGATTTTCAGTTCAGCACCGCCTTCGAGCAACGCTGGCTTGGCCAGGGCTTCGAAGCGCAACTTGTCGACGGCATCAGAGGCGTTCGAGATCAATTCGCGAAGGAAGATTTCCTTGTTGGAATACAGCGAATGAATCATGAGGTGCAGCAATTGCTTCACCTCGGTCTGGAAGCCCAGGGTTTCCTTTTGAGTTTCCACGCTCATGGTCATCAAACTCCAATCAGATGGCATTGGCCGCGACCCAAATGGTCGGCGGCGGGTTGTTCATTGAGTTGGGGGCAGCGTTCAGGATTTCAAGGGCTCATCAATTTTGAAATGCGCACGCGCGGTGGCGATCGGTTCGCCCTCCGTGGACTGCCATGCAGTGATCGCGACGTTGGCCACGCGCCGCCCCTGACGACAGACCTGACACTTGGCCCAGGTGTCGCGAAATTGCCCGGTGCGCAGATAATCCAGCGAGAAATCGATGATCTTCGGCACACCCGGCGCCCCGGTAAAAATCAGCAGATGCAGGGCCGCGGACAACTCCATGAATCCGGCAATCACCCCGCCGTGGATTGCCGGCAATAAAGGGTTACCAATGTTGTCCTTGTTCGCTGGCAGCTTGAACAGCAGCTCATCGCCGACGCGCGAACACTCGATGCCGATCAGACCTGCGTAGGGGATCAATTGCAGCAGCGGCGCGTAGTCGCCATTTTTGTGAGCATCTTGTAATTGCTGCTTGAGGTCGTCGCTCACTGGCCTTCTCCCCTGATCGCGCCACCGAAGCCTTTAGTGCCTTTGATGTTCTTGCCCATGCGCATGAAAGTGCCGACGACGTGGGCGATTGGTTGCTCCGGATCATCCTGATAGGCGAAACCCCGGGCGAAAATCACGTCGGTGGTGACGCGGTAGCATTGCGCGAAGCCGTAGACGTCTTTGTGCGGCTCGGCGGCGTGCATATAGTCGATACGCAGGTCGAGCGTCGGGCAGACCTCGAATTCCGGCAGCACGCACAGGGTGGACATGCCGCATGCGGTGTCCATCAGCGAGGTCAGCGCGCCGCCATGAATGACTCCGGTCTGCGGGTTGCCGACGATTTTTTCGCTGTATGGCAGGATCACCGTCAAGCCGTCATTGCTCGCGCTGTGCACTTGCAATCCGAGTACCTGGCAGTGGCGCAAGGCTGAGAGAAATCGTGTCGCACGCTCAAAAACGAGGTTTTCGGCCATTTGATAATTACTCTCGTTAGTCGTCAATTCAGGTAGTAGAGCCTGCACTAAAAGTTCCACTGTAAAAGAAAGTTATATATCTAGAAGAAATGTGGAACTTAACCTGAGGGCGCGTGCTCGAAAGGCCAGTAGTTATTTTCCATAAGGAGAAACACCCCATGCGTAAGACTTTAGCTATTGCCTTGATGTTGACCGCTTCCCTCGGTCTCGCTGCCTGCGATAAAAAATCCGAGGACAAAGCTCAAGATGCAAACCAACATGCTGAGCAAGCTCAGCAAGACATGAACAAAGCTCAGGATAAAGTGAACGACGCAGCGAAAGAAAACGCCAAAGCTGCCGAAGCTCAGGCTGAATCGAACAAAGCTGCAGCAGAAGAAGCTGCCAAGAAGCAATAAGCTGCTTCTTGCTTCGCTAGATACAAAAGAAAACCCGCCTCGTGCGGGTTTTCTTTTGCCTGTCATTTTTTGGCAATGCGCCGTTAGAGCAACAGAGTTCTAAAAGTCGGACTAATCATCAGCAGTAACGAACACACTAATCCCACCAGCCATACCAGACTGCGAGGCGTGGGCAGATCCGCCAGGTAGAACCACAAGTAGAGGATTCGCGCGATCACGAAAATGATCGCCAGTGTATCGATCAGCCATCCTGCCGTTTGCGTGGTGTGCGCCATCAACACACCCACCGCAAACAATATGAACGCTTCGATACTGTTCTGGTGCGCAGCCAGCGCCCTCGCGCCGTAACCGGTCAGTTGCGCCTGTTGCTGACGCGGCAGGTGGTTGTTGTAACCGCCCTGCTCTTTCATGGCCTTGCCCACCGGCATACGCGCCACATAGATCATCAACGCGCTGACAAACACACACCAGAACGGAATACTCATTCAAACGACCTCTTTGTTCGCCTCAGGAAGAGGCGCCTCTGTAGGGGTATAGACCATCACGTCGAGAACGTCGGAATGGAACTCGCGGCGATACAACACCAGCACCACACCCGTGCTCATCAGCATGAACAGCCACGGGCTGACGAACCAGGCGAGCATGGTCATGCCGAAGTAGTAGGAACGCAGCCCGAAGTTGAACTGGTTGGCCGCCATCGAAATGACTCGTGCGGCGCGCGAAGCGAAGGCCTTGCGTTCCTGCTCCGAGACATGCCGCTCACCAATCATCGGCGCCGAACCGATCAGAATCGCCGCGAAGTTGTACTGGCGCATGCACCAACTGAAGGTGAAGAACGCGTAGACAAACACCATCGCCAGACACAGCAACTTGATCTCGGACATGCCCTGCGAGGCCTGCTGCACCATCGGAATATCCGCCAGCAACGACACCGCCCGCTCGGACGCACCGAGCACGGTAAGAATGCCGGCGAGGATAATCAGGGTGCTGGAAGCGAAGAACGAGGCATTGCGCTCAAGGTTGCCGATCACGCTGGCGTCGGCGATGCGGTTGTCACGCAGGAGCATGCGGCGCATCCAGTCTTCGCGGTACAGGTGCAGCACGCTGGCCAGACACGCAGTGTCGCGGCCCTTCCAGGAGGCGTAACGGGTGTAGCCGCCCCAGCAGATAACAAACCACAGCGCGGCGAGCAGGTGGATCAAATTGGCTTGAATGAACGACATGCAATTCCCTGTGATGAATATTTCGGCAACCCTTCGACGTTAGCTCAGGAAAAAAGACACTGCCTGACGCCCATAAAAAATGCCCCGTATCGATTGATACGGGGCATTTCTGTTTAATCGCTCAGCAGCCGTTTGTAGCGGCTCGGCAATCTTATGCGAGAGCTTCGCTGCGCTTGCCCAGCAGGCGATCGCACACCACCGCGACCACCAGCGTCATCACGCACGGCACCAGCCACGCCAGACCCTGCTCGCTCAGCGGCAACTGAGCCATCTGCGACGGCAGCCAGTCAGCCAGACCAGCGCCTTTCAGGGCGTCGATGCTGCCGAACACGAACGACACCAGCATCACCGGGCCGAGAATGCGGCTGTGCTCATGCCAGAAGTCCTTGCAGAAGCTCAGGCCGACCAGAACGATGCACGGCGGGTAGATCGCGGTGAGCACCGGGATCGAGAACGCGATCAGGTTGGTCAGGCCGAGGTTGGACACCAGCAGCGAAAACGCGGCGAGGATAATGACCAGCGTCTTGTAGGACAGCGGCAGCACGCCGCTGAAGTATTCGGCGCAGGCGCAGGTCAGACCCACAGCAGTCACCAGACACGCCAGAGAAATCAGCACCGCAAGGAAACCGCTGCCCAGCGAACCAAAGGTGTGTTGCACGTAAGCATGCAGCACCGCGGCGCCGTTGGTAGCGCCCGCAGCCACTTCATGGCTGCCGGAACCGAGACGGAACAGGCTGACATACACCAGCGCCAGACCGACGCCGGCAATCAGCCCGGCGATGATCGCGTAACGGGTGATCAGTGCTGGCGACTCGACGCCACGCGAGCGGATCGCGTTGACGATGACGATGCCGAATACCAGAGCGCCCAGGGTATCCATGGTCAGATAACCATTGATGAAGCCTTGGGAGAACGGTGCCGCAACGTATTCCGGCGTGGCCACGCCGATATCACCGGCCGGCAGCGCGAACGCGGCAATGCCGAGCACGGCCAGGGCGATGATCTTCAGCGGCGCGAGGAAGCGGCCTACGGTATCCAGCAGACGGCCCGGATACAGCGAGATGAAGAACACCAGCAGGAAGTACACCGAACTGTAGAGGAACAACGCCAGCGGACTTTCGCCGGTCAATGGCGCCAGGCCCACTTCGAACGATACGGTCGCAGTGCGTGGCGTCGCGAACAACGGGCCGACCGCGAGGTAGCACGCAGCTGCCAGCACACCACCGGCGATTTTGCCGATCGGGCTGCTCAGGGCATCCATCGCACCGCCGACCTTGGCCAGCGCCACGACAGTGATGACCGGAAGGCCAACCGCCGTGATCAGGAAGCCCAGCGCTGCCATCCAGACGTGAGGCCCGGACTGCAGACCGACGATAGGCGGGAAGATGATGTTGCCGGCCCCGACGAACAGGGCGAAGGTCATAAAACCAAGTGCCAGGATGTCCTGACCTTTCAAAACTTTCATTAAGGAAATACCACACTACTGAATCGGAATTTAGAGGGGGATTGCCCTGTGGGATTAGGGAAATGCTGTCGATCCGTATGGGATTGACCCTTATAGCGCGGTGCTGCCTTGTGGGCGGCGGACGCAAAAATGGCTGCTAGCCTAACGAATTTGCCTGACAAACGCACTGTTAGAGGGCGAACTATCCGATACGCGACGTTGCTGTGTCGCATTTACGTATCTAAATTTCCTGCAGAGAACTCTGTGGCGAGGGGATTTATCCCCGTTGGGCTGCGCAGCGGCCCCAAAGCAATTGGGGTTGGAACACCAGACAGAGCACGGTCGCTTGAATTAGGACCGCTTCGCAGCCCAACGGGGATAAATCCCCTCGCCACAAAAGCCCTCCTATCCTTTTGAGCCAGATACGACAAAGGCCACCCGAAGGTGGCCTTTGTCTGGTGAAGCGTCAGCTAAGCGCGTGGCTTACTTGACAGCCCAACCGGTCAGCTCGGCCAGGGCCTTGCCGATGTCTGCCAGCGAACGCACGGTTTTTACGCCTGCGTCTTGCAGAGCAGCGAATTTCTCGTCTGCAGTGCCTTTGCCGCCAGAGATGATTGCACCAGCATGGCCCATGCGCTTGCCCGCAGGGGCAGTCACACCAGCGATGTAGGAAACAACCGGCTTGGTCACGTGTGCCTTGATGTAGGCAGCCGCTTCTTCTTCAGCCGAACCGCCGATCTCACCGATCATAACGATCGCTTCGGTCTTCGGGTCTTCCTGGAACAGCTTCAGGATGTCGATGAAGTTCGAACCCGGGATCGGGTCACCACCGATGCCGACGCAAGTCGACTGACCGAAACCGGCGTCAGTAGTCTGCTTCACAGCTTCGTAGGTCAGGGTGCCGGAACGCGAAACGATACCGACTTTACCTGGCAAGTGAATGTGACCTGGCATGATGCCGATCTTGCATTCGCCTGGGGTGATCACGCCTGGGCAGTTAGGACCGATCAGGACAATGCCCAGCTCGTCGCAAACTACTTTGGCATCCAGCATGTCCAGGGTAGGAATGCCTTCGGTGATGCAAACGATCAGCTTGATGCCGCCGAAAGCAGCTTCCAGGATCGAGTCCTTGCAGAAAGGAGCCGGAACGTAGATCACGCTGGCGGTAGCGCCAGTGGCCGCTACAGCATCTTTCACAGTGTTGAACACTGGCAGACCCAGGTGCTCGGTGCCGCCCTTGCCCGGAGTTACGCCACCAACCATCTTGGTGCCGTATTCGATGGCTTGCTGGGTGTGGAAACTACCTTGCGAACCGGTAATACCCTGGCAGATAACTTTGGTGTCTTTATTGATCAGGACGCTCATTACTTGCCCTCCGCAGCTTTAACGACTTGTTGAGCAGCGTCGGTCAGGCTGGTAGCAGCGATGATGTTCAAACCGCTTTCTGCCAGTACTTTAGCGCCCAGTTCAGCGTTGTTGCCTTCAAGACGAACAACAACCGGGATTTTCACGCCGACTTCTTTCACTGCACCGATGATGCCTTCGGCAATCATGTCGCAACGAACGATGCCGCCGAAGATGTTGACCAGTACTGCAGCGACGTTGGAGTCGGACAGAATGATCTTGAACGCTTCGGTAACGCGTTCTTTGGTAGCACCGCCGCCCACGTCGAGGAAGTTGGCTGGTTTGCCGCCATGCAGGTTGACGATGTCCATGGTACCCATGGCCAGGCCAGCACCGTTGACCATGCAACCGATGTTGCCTTCCAGTGCTACGTAGTTCAGTTCGAACTTGGCAGCGTGCGCTTCGCGCGGATCGTCTTGCGACGGATCGTGGAAAGTCTTCAGCTTAGGCTGACGGTACATGGCGTTGGCGTCGATGTTGATCTTGGCGTCGAGGCAGTGCAGATCGCCGTCAGCCTTGATCACCAGCGGATTCACTTCCAGCAGAGCCAGGTCGTGATCCTTGAACAGTTTGGCCAGACCTACGAAGATCTTGGCGAACTGAGCAACCTGCTTGCCTTCCAGACCCAGCTGGAATGCCAGCTCGCGACCCTGGAATGGCTGAGCGCCAACCAGTGGATCGATAGTGGCTTTCAGAATTTTTTCTGGGGTTTCGTGAGCGATCTTCTCGATGTCCACGCCACCTTCGGTGGAAGCCATGAACACGATGCGACGGCTCGAACGGTCAACGACAGCGCCCAGGTACAGCTCTTTAGCGATATCAGTGCACGATTCAACCAGGATCTTGGTGACTGGCTGGCCATTGGCGTCAGTCTGGTAAGTCACCAGACGCTTGCCCAGCCACTGCTGTGCGAAGGCTTTGGCGTCTTCTCTGCTACGAACCAGCTTTACGCCGCCCGCTTTACCGCGACCACCAGCGTGGACCTGGGCTTTGACAACCCACTCACTGCCGCCGATTTTGTCGCAAGCTTCTGCTGCTGCTTCCGGGGTGTCTACTGCGTAACCAGTGGAAACTGGCAGGCCGTATTCAGCGAACAGCTGCTTACCCTGATACTCGTGAAGATTCATGCTTATTACCGTCTTCGTTAGGTACTGCGCATTCGGCGCTGCGCTCTTGATGAGTGCCGCGCCACCTGTGACTGCTGCTTGCGTAGCTGAGCTACGCAAGACTGCGTCCAGCGGACTTTCCGCGGTGAGTCTTGCTCGCAAGGCTCACGACGGGCAATTACCGCCGTGGTTTCTTATTGTGTCTTAACGCTTTTTGCGGTTGGCAATGTGGATGGCGCCGCCATTCACAGCCAGAGCAGCTTCGTGCAAGGCTTCAGACAGGGTCGGATGGGAGAAAACCATCATGCCCAGGTCTTCAGCGCTGGTGCCGAATTCCATACCGATCGCGCCCTGCTGAACCAGCTCTGCAGCGCTCGGGCCAATCACGTGCACGCCCAATACGCGGTCGGTCTTGGCATCAGCGATGACCTTGACGAAACCACCGGTATCGTTGGCGGCCATGGCACGGCCGGAAGCGGCGAACGGGAAGGTGCCGACGTTAACTTCAACGCCTTCGGCTTTCAAGGCCTGCTCGGTTTTGCCAACCCACGCGATTTCCGGGTGAGTATAAATAACCGAAGGGATCAAGTCATAGTTCATCTGGGCTTTGTGGCCCTTGATGCGCTCGACAACCATGATGCCTTCTTCGGATGCCTTGTGAGCCAGCATCATGCCGCGTACCACGTCACCGATGGCGAAAACGCCCGGTACGGTGGTGGCGCAGTGATCGTCAACGTGCACGAAACCGCGCTCGTCGAGGGTCACGCCGCTGTCGGAAGCCAGCAGATCAGTGGTCACCGGACGGCGACCAACGGCTACGATCAGCTTGTCGAAAGTGATGGTCTGTTCGCCGTTGGCGTCGGTGTAGTTAACGACAACTTCGTTGCCGTTGACTTTCGAACCGGTGACGCGAGCGCCCAGCTTGATGTCCAGACCCTGTTTGGTCAGGGTTTTCAGCGCTTCCTTGGAAACAGCGGTGTCCGCTGCCATCAGGAAAGTGTCCAGCGCTTCCAGAACAACCACTTCCGAACCCAGACGCGACCATACCGAACCCAGTTCCAGGCCGATCACGCCAGCGCCGATCACGCCCAGACGTTTTGGTACCGATTGGAATTCCAGTGCGCCAGTCGAATCAACGATGACATTCTGGTCGACCGGAGCCGGTGGAATGTCGATCGGACGCGAACCTGGAGCCAGGATGACGTTTTCGGCTTCGATGATTTCTACCGAACCGTCAGGCTTGGTGACTTCGACTTTCTTGCCAGCCAGCAGTTTGCCGTGGCCCTGGATCGAAGTAACGCCGTTGGCCTTGAACAGGGTAGCAACGCCGCCGGTCAGGTTCTTGACGATGCCAGCCTTGCGGCCAACCATCGCAGCGACGTCCATTTTGACTTCGCCAGTCGAGATACCGTGAACGTTGAAGCTTTCTTTCGCTTCCTTGTATTTCCAGGAGCTGTCCAGCAGCGCCTTGGAAGGAATGCAACCAACGTTCAGGCAAGTGCCGCCCAGCGCCAGTTTGTCTTCCTTGTCGGTGTATTTCTCGATGCAGGCAGTGGTGAGGCCCAGCTGAGCGGCTTTGATAGCTGCCACGTAGCCACCAGGGCCAGCACCGATCACTACTACGTCAAATTTCTGCGACATTCAAAAAATCCTCTTGAGCGAAAAGCTTCAAGCCGCGCGCTGCAAGCCAGGCTGCCTTTTCGTGCAGCTTGAAGCTTGCAGCGCGTGACTGCTTCTATCAGATATCCAGCAACAGACGAGCCGGATCTTCCAGCAGGTTCTTGATGGTCACCAGGAAGGTCACAGCTTCTTTGCCATCGATCAGACGGTGATCGTAGGACAGTGCCAGGTACATCATCGGACGGATCACGACCTGACCGTTGATTGCCATCGGACGCTGGATGATGTTGTGCATGCCCAGAATCGCTGCCTGCGGCGGGTTGACGATCGGAGTCGACATCATCGAACCGAAGGTACCACCGTTAGTGATGGTGAACGTACCGCCGGTCATTTCGTCCATCGACAGTTTGCCGTCACGGGCTTTCTTGCCGAAGGTGGCGATGCCGCCTTCGATTTCAGCCAGGCTCATCAGTTCGGCGTTACGCAGAACCGGAACCACCAGACCGCGATCGCTGGAAACTGCAACACCAACGTCGGCGTAGCCGTGGTAAACGATGTCGGCACCGTCGATCGAAGCGTTGACAGCCGGGAAGCGCTTCAGCGCTTCGGTGGCAGCCTTGACGAAGAACGACATGAAGCCCAGGCGTACGCCATTGTGGGACTTCTCGAACAGGTCCTTGTACTTCGAACGCAGGGCCATGACTTCGGTCATGTCGACTTCGTTGAAAGTGGTCAGCATCGCCATGTTCGACTGAGCTTCAACCAGACGCTTGGCTACGGTGGCACGAACGCGGGTCATTGGCACGCGCTTCTCGACGCGGTCGCCAGCGGCCAGTACCGGGGCAGCGGCCGATGGAGCGGCAGCCTTGGCCGGTGCAGCAGCCGGAGCAGCTTTCTTGGCTTCAACAGCGGCAACCACGTCTTCCTTGGTCACACGGCCATCTTTGCCAGTGCCTTTTACGGACGCCAGGTTGATGCCGTTTTCTTCAGCCAGCTTGCGCGCGGCAGGAGCAGCGATAGCATCTTCGTCAGCGCCGGCGGCAGCTGGAGCAGCAGCCGGAGCAGCAGCGGCAGCGGCAGCGGCAGCGGCAGCCGGAGCAGCGGCAGCAGCGCCGCCCGCTTCGATGGAGCCCAGGACTTCGTCGGACAGAACGGTGTCGCCTTCGTTCTTGACGATTGCGCCCAGCACGCCGTCGGCAGTAGCCAGAACTTCCAGTACGACTTTGTCAGTTTCGATGTCGACGATCAGGTCGTCACGCTTGACAGCGTCGCCCGGTTTTTTGTGCCAGGTGGCAACGGTGCCATCGGCAACCGATTCCGGGAAAGTGGGGGCTTTGATCTCGATAGCCATTATCTGTAGTTCCTTAAATTCGGTTTCAAATGCGCGAAGGCGTTAAACGGTAAACGCGGCTTGCAGCAGTTTTTCCTGCTGCTCGGCGTGCATCGATGCGTAACCACAAGCAGGTGCAGCAGAAGCCTCACGGCCCGCGTACTCAAGTACGAGAGACTTGTCGAGGTTGCTGATGCTGCGGCGCAAGTGGTGCTGGCTGCAGTACCAGGCGCCCTGGTTCATCGGCTCTTCCTGACACCAGACGGCATGTTTGGCGTTGGTGTAAGGAGCCAGGACTTCTTTCAAGTCGTCCTCAGGGAACGGATACAACTGCTCGATACGCACGATGGCGATATCTTCGCGGCCTTCGGCACGGCGTTTTTCCAGCAGGTCGTAGTAGACCTTGCCGCTGCACAGAACAACGCGCTCGACCTTTTGCGGGTCCAGTACATCGATTTCCGGGATCACGGTCTGGAACGAACCTTCGGCCAGATCTTCCAGGGTCGAGATGGCCAGCTTGTGGCGCAGCAGCGACTTCGGAGTCAGGACGACCAATGGTTTGCGCAGCGGACGAATCACCTGACGACGCAGCAAGTGGTAGATCTGAGCCGGCGTGGTCGGTACAGCTACCTGAATGTTGTGCTCGGCGCACAGTTGCAGGTAACGCTCCAGACGAGCCGAAGAGTGCTCAGGACCCTGACCTTCATAACCGTGCGGCAGCAGCATGGTCAGACCGCACAGACGGCCCCACTTGTGCTCGCCACTGGTGATGAACTGGTCGATAACCACTTGGGCACCGTTGGCGAAGTCGCCGAACTGGGCTTCCCAGATCACCAGCGCATCCGGCGTGGTGGTCGAGTAACCGTATTCGAACGCCAGAACGGCTTCTTCCGACAGGAACGAGTCGTACAGGTCAAAGCGCGGCTGACCGTCGTACAGGTGCTGCAACGGAATGTAAGTGCCAGCATCTTTCTGGTTGTGCAGAACAGCGTGACGGTGCGAGAACGTACCGCGACCGATGTCCTGACCGGTCATGCGAATCGGGTGACCTTCGAACGCCAGGGTCGCGTACGCCATGGTTTCGGCGTAACCCCAGTTGATCGGCAGGCCGCCGGCTTGCATTTTCTGGCGATCTTCGTAGATCTTCGCAACCTGGCGCTGAACCACGAAGCCTTCCGGAATTTCCAGCAGCTTGGCGGACAGTTCCTGCAAGGTCTTCAGGTCGAAACTCGTGTCGTGACGCGCAGTCCAGGCGTGGCCCAGATACGGACGCCAGTCCACGAACAACTCTTTGTTCGGCTCTTTGACCAGGCTTTTCACTACGTGCAGACCGTTGTCCAGCGCGTTGCGGTATTCATCGACTTTCGCCTGAACACGCTCAGCGTCGAGCACACCACTCTGGGTCAGACTGTCAGCGTACAGCTCACGGGTAGTGCGCTGCTTGGTGATCTGCTGGTACATCAGAGGCTGGGTGCCGCTTGGTTCGTCAGCTTCGTTGTGGCCGCGACGACGGTAGCAGACCAGGTCGATTACCACGTCACGCTTGAACTGCATGCGGTAGTCGATGGCGAGCTGGGTCACGAACAATACGGCTTCCGGATCATCACCATTCACATGGAGGATCGGCGCCTGGATCATCTTCGCAACGTCGGTCGCGTACTCGGTGGAACGTGAGTCCAGCGGGTTGCTGATGGTGAAACCAACCTGGTTGTTGATCACGATGTGCACGGTACCGCCGGTCTTGAAACCGCGGGTCTGCGACATCTGGAAGGTTTCCATCACCACGCCCTGACCGGCGAATGCCGCGTCACCGTGGATCGAGATCGGCAGAACCTTCTCACCGGTAGGGTCGTTACGACGATCCTGACGAGCGCGAACCGAACCTTCTACCACCGGGGAAACGATTTCCAGGTGAGACGGGTTGAACGCCATCGCCAGGTGAACTTCACCGCCGGTGGTCATCACGTTGGACGAGAAGCCCTGGTGATATTTAACGTCACCGGAACCCAGCTCGACCTTCTTCTTGCCTTCGAACTCGTCGAACAGCTCACGAGGGTTTTTGCCGAAGGTGTTGACCAGCACGTTGAGACGGCCACGGTGGGCCATGCCGATCACGACTTCCTTGGTCCCGTAGGAACCGGAACGCTGGATCAGCTCGTCGAGCATCGGAATCAGGCTTTCGCCGCCTTCCAGACCGAAACGCTTGGTACCCGGGTATTTGGTACCCAGGTATTTTTCCAGACCTTCGCCGGCGGTGACGCGCTCGAGCAGGTGGCTCTTGATGTCGGCGGAGTACGTTGGACGGCCGCGCACGCTTTCCAGACGCTGCTGGAACCAGTGACGCTGCTCGGAATCGGTGATGTGCGTGAATTCAGCGCCGATGGTGCGGCAATATGTCTGCTGCAACGCTTCGTGAATTTCGCGTAGGCTCGCTTCCTCTTTGCCGATGAACAGGTCGCCGGCACGGAAGGTCGTATCAAGATCGGCATTGGTCAAGCCGTAATGATTGATCGACAGGTCTGCAGGTGCAGGACGCTGCCACAGCCCCAGCGGGTCAAGCTGGGCTGCCTGGTGGCCACGCATACGGTAGGCCTGGATCAATCGCAGCACTTCAACTTGCTTCTTCTCGTGCTCACTGCTCACGCTCCCGGCGGAAACCGGTTGAGCGCGGCGCTGGTTCTTTGCCAGCAGCACGAAATGATCGCGAATTGTGGAGTGCGAAACATCAGTGGCAGAGCCGCCGTCGGCAGGCAGCTTCTGAAAGTAGGTGCGCCACTCTTCTGGCACAGCGTTAGGGTCGTGCAGGTAGAGCTCGTAGAGCTCTTCCACATAGGCAGCGTTTCCACCTGAAAGGTAGGCGCTGTTCCACATGCGCTGCATCACGCTTTCTTGCATGCTTGGTCACCCTCGGTTAGGGGAACACCATCGATGTCGACACCGAGCAAACTTGCAGAAGTCCGAATGCAGCGACTAAAACAAGCCACTTAGGATCACACTGATAGTCCGGGTACCAGCCCGGATGCCCCTGCTTGTCTCATTTCTTCAAAATAAGAGCCGCAGCTTATGGCTGCTGCTCTGGTTATAGCCTTGGCGCGGGTTGAAGCCCGCGCCACGGCCTCTACAGTTGTTGCGGTGCTACAGGTACATCGGCTGAATCACACGCCGCTGGAGAGCAACATGTTACGGATGTGACCGATGGCCTTAGTCGGGTTCAGGCCTTTCGGACATACGTTGACGCAGTTCATGATGCCCCGGCAGCGGAAAACGCTGAACGGGTCATCAAGCGAAGCCAGACGCTCGGACGTCTTGGTGTCACGGCTGTCTGCCAGGAAGCGATACGCTTGCAGCAGAGCAGCTGGACCGAGGAACTTGTCCGGGTTCCACCAGAAGGACGGGCAAGAAGTCGAGCAGCAAGCGCACAGGATGCACTCGTACAGACCGTCAAGCTTTTCACGCTCTTCAGGGGACTGCAGACGCTCGATGGCCGGAGCCGGCGTATCGTTCTGCAGGAATGGCTTAACCTTCTCGTATTGCTTGTAGAAGATGCTCATATCGACAACCAGGTCACGGATAACCGGCAAACCTGGCAGCGGACGAACGATCAACTTGTTGCCTTTTACGACAGCGGACAGCGGCGTAACGCACGCCAGACCGTTTTTGCCGTTGATGTTCATGCCGTCGGAACCGCAGACACCTTCACGGCAAGAGCGACGATAGGAGAAACCCTCGTCCTGCTCTTTGATCAGGGCCAGCACGTCCAGCACCATCAGATCTTTACCACCGGTATCGATCTGGAATTCCTGCATGAACGGCGCGGCGTCCTGATCAGGGTTGTAACGATAAACGCTGACTTGCAACATGGCGGCCACCCTTAATAAGTCCGAATCTTAGGTTCAAAAGTCGGAACAGTTTTCGGCGAGAAGTTCACGGCACGCTTGGCGACGCGCTTTTCACCCGGGAAGTACAGGGTGTGGCACAGCCAGTTTTCGTCGTCACGATCTTCAAAGTCTTCACGGGCGTGCGCGCCGCGGGACTCTTTACGGACTTCGGCCGCGATAGCAGTGGCTTCAGCGACTTCCAGCAGGTTTTGCAGCTCAAGCGCTTCGATACGTGCAGTGTTGAACGCCTGCGACTTATCGTTGATCTTGACGTTGGCGATACGCGTACGCAGGTCAGCCAGCTGGGCGATACCTTTCTGCATGTATTCGCCGGTACGGAACACACCGAAGTAGTTCTGCATGCAGCTTTGCAGCTCGCGACGCAGGGTAGCAACGTCTTCGCCGTCGGTACGGGTGTTGAGTGCGTTCAGACGCGACAGGGCTGCATCGATATCGGCTTCGATGGCGTCATCGTATTCGATGCCGTCAGTCAGCGCTTTTTCCAGATGCAGACCGGCTGCGCGGCCGAATACCACCAGGTCGAGCAACGAGTTGCCGCCCAGACGGTTGGCACCGTGAACCGATACGCAAGCCACTTCGCCTACCGCGAACAGACCATGAATGATCTGGTCTTCGCCATCAGCGTTCTGGGTGATCGCCTGACCGTGAATGTTGGTCGGCACGCCGCCCATCATATAGTGGCAAGTCGGAACAACCGGAACCGGAGCAACAACCGGGTCAACGTGGGCGAAAGTCTTCGACAGTTCGCAGATGCCTGGCAGACGGCTGTGCAGCACTTCCTCGCCCAAGTGGTCGAGTTTGAGCATTACGTGGTCGCCATTCGGACCGCAACCGTTACCGGCGATGATCTCTTTAACCATCGAGCGGGCAACCACGTCACGACCGGCAAGGTCTTTGGCGTTCGGAGCATAACGCTCCATGAAACGCTCGCCGTGCTTGTTGATCAGGTATCCACCTTCACCACGGCAACCTTCGGTAACCAGTACACCGGCGCCGGCGATGCCGGTCGGGTGGAACTGCCACATTTCGATGTCTTGTACCGGCACACCAGCACGCAGAGCCATGCCGACGCCGTCACCGGTGTTGATCAGGGCGTTGGTGGTGGAAGCGTAGATACGACCTGCACCGCCGGTGGCCAGAACAGTAGCCTTGGCGCGGATGTAGGTGGTTTCGCCGGTTTCGATGCAGATCGCGATCACACCAACGAACTCGCCCTTCTGGTTTTTCACCAGATCGACAGCGTAGTACTCGTTGAGGAACACGGTGCCGGCTTTCAGGTTGCCCTGATAAAGGGTGTGCAGCAGCGCGTGACCGGTACGGTCGGAAGCGGCGCAAGTACGGGCAGCCTGCCCGCCTTTACCGTAATCCTTCGACTGACCGCCGAACGGGCGCTGGTAGATGCGGCCCTGCTCGGTACGCGAGAACGGCATGCCCATGTGGTCCAGCTCGTAAACGGCAGCCGGGCCTTCCTGACACATGTATTCGATAGCGTCCTGGTCACCGATGTAGTCGGAACCCTTGACGGTATCGTACATGTGCCAGCGCCAGTCATCGTTCGGATCGGCAGAAGCGATCGCGCAGGTGATGCCACCCTGAGCCGATACAGTGTGCGAACGCGTCGGGAAAACCTTGGTGATCACGGCAGTCTTGTGACCGCCCTGTGCCAATTGCAGCGCTGCGCGCATGCCAGCACCGCCGCCACCAATAATGATGGCGTCGAAAGAAATCGTTGGAATGTTAGCCATGAATCAGATACCCCAGAGAATCTGCACACCCCAGACGAAGTAAGCGAACATCGCGACGCCGCATACTGCCTGGAAAAGGAAACGTACTGCAGTCGCGGACTTGCCCAGCGCCATCGGCGTCAGGTAGTCGGTCGCGATGGTCCACATGCCGACCCAGGCGTGAGCGCCCAGGGCAACGAGGGCCAGCAGACTGAAGATACGCATCCCGTTGTGAGCGAACAGGCCGTGCCATTGCTCGTAGCCAATGCCAGGGTTCGCGGCGAGGTAGCCGATCAGGAAGATGAAATAAGCCGCGAGAACGACCGCAGACACACGCTGCGCCATCCAGTCATAGAGGCCCGAACGCGAAAGGTTCGTAACGCTGGTTACCATATCCAAACTCCTGCCAGAACGATCAGCACCACGGAAATGGCGATGATGATTTTCGAGCCCAGGCGGCCGCCTTCCAGCGTCTCACCGATGCCCATGTCCATGATCAAGTGGCGCACGCCGGCAACCAGGTGATACAGCAGAGCGGACAGAAGGCCCCATGCTACGAACTTGGCCAGCGGACTGGTCAAGCATGCCTTCACCTCGACATAACCTTCCTCGGAACCCAGGGATTTGCCCAATGCATAAAGCATGATGCCAAGGCCCAGGAAGAGGATGATGCCGGAAACACGGTGAAGAAACGACGTAACGCCGGTGATGGGGAGTTTGATGGTCCTTAGGTCTAGGTTTACAGGTCGTTGGCTTTTCACGGCTTTTTTTTCACACTGAAGAGCCCCTAACAATCAGGGCAAAGTTGTTGGGGAGTGCACTGGTCAGGTAACCACCACCCAGGGATGCGACCCCCAATGAAAGCAAGCCCAAAAGCCCTTGGCGGTCGGTCGCCGAGTATAGACAGTTAGGCTACTAATGACAACGCAATCACCTACCCCCAATAGCGGATTGCACAAGTTGAATAAAAGGCGTAAATGGCAGGCAATTTCGAGGAAAAAGTACGGTTAAAGCCTTCTGGAGCAAGACTTTAGGCAAATTGACATTCGAATTTATCTCACTATAGTGGTGCGGGCCCTGCGTGGGGGGTCTGTCTGATGATTTCAAGCATAAATAGGAGGCCACATGGCTGACAAAAAAGCGCAGTTGATCATCGAGGGCGCAGCCCCCGTCGAGCTGCCCATTTTAACCGGCACCGTTGGTCCCGATGTTATCGATGTTCGGGGCCTGACGGCCACGGGCCGCTTCACGTTTGACCCGGGTTTCATGTCGACCGCCTCGTGCGAATCGAAGATCACTTATATCGACGGCGACAACGGCATTCTGTTGCACCGTGGCTACCCGATCGAACAACTGGCTGAACAGTCGGACTACCTGGAAACCTGCTATCTGTTGCTCAACGGCGAATTGCCGACTGCAGAACAGAAGGCCCAGTTCGTCAGCACCGTGAAAAACCACACGATGGTTCACGAGCAGTTGAAAACCTTCTTCAACGGCTTCCGTCGCGACGCCCACCCGATGGCCGTCATGTGCGGCGTAGTCGGCGCCCTCTCGGCCTTCTACCACGACTCCCTGGACATCAATAACCCGCAGCATCGCGAAATCTCCGCGATCCGCCTGGTTGCCAAGATGCCGACTCTGGCAGCGATGGTTTACAAGTACTCCATGGGTCAACCCATGATGTACCCGCGCAACGACCTGACGTACGCGGAAAACTTCCTGCACATGATGTTCAACACCCCGTGCGAGATCAAACCGATCAGCCCGGTGCTCGCCAAGGCCATGGACAAGATCTTCATCCTGCATGCCGACCACGAGCAGAACGCGTCAACCTCCACCGTACGTCTGGCGGGCTCTTCGGGTGCCAACCCGTTTGCCTGTATCGCCGCCGGTATCGCTGCACTGTGGGGCCCTGCCCACGGCGGTGCGAACGAAGCCGTATTGACCATGCTCGATGAAATCGGCGATGTCTCGAACATCGACAAGTTCATCGCCAAGGCCAAGGACAAGAACGATCCGTTCAAGCTGATGGGCTTCGGTCACCGCGTTTACAAAAATCGCGATCCGCGCGCTACCGTCATGAAAAAGACTTGCGACGAAGTGCTGAAAGAACTGGGCATCAAAAACGATCCGCAACTCGAACTGGCCATGCGCCTGGAAGAGATCGCGCTGACCGACCCGTACTTCATCGAGCGCTCGCTGTATCCGAACGTCGACTTCTACTCGGGGATCATCCTCAAGGCGATCGGCATTCCGACCAGCATGTTCACTGTGATTTTTGCGCTGGCACGTACTGTTGGCTGGATTTCGCACTGGAAGGAAATGCTGTCCAGTCCGTACAAGATTGGCCGTCCGCGTCAGCTGTACACTGGGTATGAGTCGCGGGACATTACCAAGCTGGAAGATCGCAAATAAGGCTTCTTTTGCTTTGACGTCTTGAGTTGTATCCGGAAACGGCCTCTATTTGGATAGGGGCCGTTTTTGTTTGTTTGGTGTTTTTGGATTGGGGGCATATCCGTTTTTTTGGTAGCGGCTGCTGGCGGTTTCGCTCTTACAGCGAGTCACCTTTTCCAAACGCCGAAAAGGTAACCCAAAAGGCTTCTCCCTGGCGTACGGCACTTCGCTTAGCTCAGTGTTCCCTCGCTACGGCGCCCATCAGGGGGCATCGCCTCCGGTTTGCTTCGCTGCACCTCCTCTCGATGTATGCGGCTGCGCCGCACGGCGCTGCGCGCCTACCCCCTGATGAACGCCTACGTTCGGCCTGCCGATGGGGCTGGAGATCAAAAGCCACATCAAAAGCCGGATCAAGAGCCCCTCACTAGCCCTCTCCCGGAGGGAGAGGGGACTGACCGAGTGGCTTGGCAGAGGTGCGCCGACGTGAAATACCGAGCCGAACTCAGGCTATGAAAAGACCACAAATCGGCTCCCTCTCCTCGGGGAGAGGGCTGGGGTGAGGGGTAAATCCACCACAAAACCAAAGCCGAATCTCCCGCCCCTCACCACTCAACACAATGAGCGTTAGCTCGAGTGCAGCTCTTGATCTCGAGCACCCGTCGGCAGGCTGAGTGGAGGGATTGATCCGGGGTGGGAGCGCAGCGACCGTTTGGCGCAGCCAAACACATCGAGAGGAGGTGCAGCGCAGCAAACCGGAGGCGATGCCCCCGGATCGATCCCGGAGCGAAGGAACCCGAGCCACAGCGAGGGCCGAACGTCAGGGCAAAGCCTTTTGGGTTACCTTTTCGCTGGGCCGGCATCCCGGCGTCTGGAAAAGGTGACTCGCCGTAAGGGCGAAACCGCAAGAAGCCATCTCCGCAGCAACGGATAAACACCTCAAACTCCAATAACCGCCCACAATAAAAAATGCCCCAATCTCACGACCAGGGCATTTGCTTACAACCTAAGGCGCTTAGTGCGAAACCGCCCCACTCGCCCCCAACCCAGTCTGCGAACGCACAAATTGCGGGAAGAACAACGCCCGCTCCCTGTCCGCAGCCGCCGACTTGTCAGTGATCGAGAAGAACCAGATCCCCACAAACGCAATGATCATCGAAAACAGCGCCGGATACTCATAAGGGAAAATCGCCTTCTCGTGATGCAGAATCTGCACCCAGATGGTTGGACCAAGGATCATCAAGCCAACCGCGCTGATCAGACCCAACCAGCCACCAATCATCGCCCCACGGGTGGTCAGCTTCTTCCAGTACATCGAAAGCAGCAGCACCGGGAAGTTACAGCTCGCAGCAATCGAGAACGCCAGACCAACCATGAACGCGATGTTCTGGCTTTCGAACAGGATACCCAGACCAATCGCCAGCACCGCCAGCGCGATTGTGGTGATCTTCGAGACGCGAATCTCGTCCTTCTCGTTGGCCTTGCCCTTCTTGATCACGCTCGCGTACAGGTCGTGAGATACCGCCGAAGCACCGGCCAGTGTCAGGCCAGCCACAACCGCGAGGATGGTCGCGAAAGCTACCGCGGAAATGAAGCCGAGGAAGATGCTGCCACCGACTGCGTTAGCCAGGTGCACCGCCGCCATGTTGTTGCCGCCGAGCAGAGCGCCCGCTGCATCCTTGAACGCCGGGTTGGTGCTGACCAGCAAGATCGCGCCGAAGCCGATGATGAAAGTCAGGATGTAGAAGTAGCCGATGAAGCCAGTTGCGTAGAGCACGCTCTTGCGAGCTTCTTTCGCGTCACTGACGGTGAAGAAGCGCATCAGGATGTGCGGCAGGCCAGCGGTACCGAACATCAGCGCCAGACCGAGAGAGAACGCCGAGATCGGATCTTTCACCAGACCGCCCGGGCTCATGATCGCTTCGCCCTTGGCGTGAACCTTGATCGCTTCAGAGAACAGTGTGTTGAAGTCAAAGTTGACGTGCTTCATCACCATCAGTGCCATGAACGAGGCACCGGACAGCAACAGCACGGCCTTGATGATCTGCACCCAAGTGGTCGCCAGCATGCCGCCAAACAGCACGTACATGCACATGAGCACGCCGACCAGGATCACCGCAACATGGTAGTCGAGGCCGAACAGCAACTGGATCAGCTTACCGGCACCGACCATCTGCGCGATCAGGTAGAACGCCACTACCACCAGCGAACCGCAGGCGGACAGGGAGCGAATCTGGGTTTGCCCGAGGCGGTAGGACGCCACGTCGGCGAAGGTGTACTTGCCCAGGTTACGCAGGCGCTCGGCGATCAGGAACAGAATGATCGGCCAGCCCACGAGGAAGCCGATCGAGTAGATCAGGCCATCGTAGCCGGAGGTGAACACCAGCGCGGAAATGCCCAGGAAGGACGCCGCCGACATGTAGTCACCGGCAATCGCCAGGCCGTTCTGGAAACCGGTGATCTTGCCGCCGGCTGCATAGTAGTCGGCCGCCGAGTTGTTTTTCTTCGACGCCCAATAGGTGATGTACAAAGTCGCGCCAACGAACGCCACGAACATCAGGATCGCCGGAATGTTCAGCGGTTGTTTGGCCACTGCACCGGTCAGGGCATCAGCCGCCCAGGCACCCGGCGCGAAAGCCGCGACACTCAATAGAGCCAATAGACGCCGGATCATTGCTGAGCCTCCTTGAGAATCGCATTGTTCAGGTCGTCGAATTCGCCGTTGGCGCGTTTCACGTAGATGCCGGTCAGGATAAAGGCCGAGAGAATCAGCCCGACACCGATCGGGATGCCCCAGGTAATGGATGACTCAGGACTGATCTTCGCGCCCAGAATATGCGGCCCGTAAGCAATCAGAAGGATGAATCCGGAGTAAAGCCCGAGCATGATCGCCGAAAGAATCCAGGCGAACTTTTCTCGCTTGCTGACCAGCTCCTTGAAGCGCGGGCTGTTTTGAATCGAGAGGTAAATGCTGTCGTTCATTGTTTTTATCCTCGCAGCACAAATTTTTATAGTTGGAACATATCCACTGTATGCGGCTGCGAGCCGGGTTCCAGACGACCTTAGTAGTAGACCGCCATGACACTTGTGCCAATTTCCAGCACACACAAAAAACTGTGGGAGCTGCGGTGCGACGATTCGACTTGCCAGCGATGGCGTCGTGTCAGCCAACTGATTAGTCAACTGACAGACCGCTATCGCGGGCAAGCCCGCTCCCACAGGTATTGCGGTGCTGCTGTTATTTGGTCCAGTCAGCCACGCGCTCCGGGTGTTTGGCTACCCATGCTTTAGCCGCTGCATCAGGCTTGGCACCATCCTGAATCGCCAACATCACTTCGCCAATTTCGTCTTTCGACGCCCACTGGAAGTTTTTCAGGAACTTGGCCACTTCCGGCGCCTTGGCTTCGAGTTCTTTGCTGCCGATGCTGTTGACGGTTTCAGCCGCGCCGTACACGCCCTTCGGGTCGTCGAGGAAGCGCAGTTTCCACTTGGCGAACATCCAGTGCGGCACCCAACCGGTGACGGCGATGGATTCGTTTTTCTTCTCGGCTCGGGTCAACTCGGCAATCATGCCGGCGCCGGAACTGGCCTTGAGCGAGTACTTATCGAGGCCGTAATCCTTGATCGCCTGATCAGTCTTGAGCATCACGCCCGAACCGGCGTCAATGCCGACGATCCGGTTTTTGAAGGTGTCGTCGGTTTTCAGGTCTTCGATGGACTTGGCTTTCACATATTCCGGCACGATCAGGCCGATTTTCGCATCCTTGAAGTTCGGGCCGTAATCGACGACCAGATCCTTGTTCTTGGTCCAGTAATCGCCGTGGGTCACTGGCAGCCAGGCGGACAGCATTGCATCGAGTTTGCCGGTGGCAACGCCTTGCCACATGATCCCGGTGGCGACGGCTTGCAGTTTCACGTCGTAGCCGAGTTTCTGCTTGATCACTTCGGCCGCCACGTGGGTGGTGGCGACGCTGTCGGACCAGCCGTCAACGTAACCGATGTTCAGGGTCTTGGTTTCCGCACTGGCAGCTGTTGCGCCCATCGCCAGCACCAGAGCGGCACCTGCGCCTAAAAGTCGTCGCATCTTCATCGTTACTTCCCCGAAATGCTGCGCCCGACGGATGCCGGGCGACGTCAACGTATTGTTATGGTGCACAGCGCCCATCACGCCTGACCGCAATCTGGATCGAATGTCAGTGCGCTTTATCAACAGAGAGCTGACGGCTTTGATCATCAACCTGACGCCCATCGCGACCTGCTCTGCCAGCGACCTCAAGCCATCGAGAAACGACATCAGAACGCCATTAATCTCGCGCCGGGAAAGCGCCTCGGGCAATCCGCCCGAACTTTGCATGTCAAAGTGATGCGGGCCACCTGACAGTTGTTAAATGCAGGTAACATGCGTCGCTTTGCAGCCACTCGGCCTGACCATGTCCGCGACTTCACGCTCTCCTCTTCTTCCTTATATATTCGCCAGCCTGCTCGGGCTGTTTGCGCTTTGCGGCTTCTGGTATGGCCTCGGAAAACCGGTGATTCTGCCGGACGCCGCCACGCCGACGCACAAGCTGCAATGCGCCTCCTACACCCCGTTCGATAAAGATCAGTCGCCGTTCGACGTGCCGTTCAAACTGCGCCCCGAGCGCATGGACGCCGACCTGGCCTTGCTCGCCACGCGCTTCGAATGTATCCGCACCTACTCCATGACCGGCCTCGATGCTCTGCCGGATCTGGCGCGCAAGCATGGCTTGAAGTTAATGATCGGCGCCTGGGTCAACAGCAACCCGGTAGATACCGAGAAAGAAGTCGATCTGCTGATCGCTTCGGCCAATGCCAACCCGGATGTGGTCAGCGCGGTGATCGTCGGCAACGAAGCCTTGCTGCGCAAGGAAGTCACTGGCGCGCAACTGGCTCGCTTGATCAACAAGGTCAAAAGCCAGGTCAAGCAACCGGTAACGTATGCGGATGTCTGGGAGTTCTGGCTCAAGCACCCGGAAATCGCGCCCGCGGTGGACTTCCTGACCATCCACTTGCTGCCGTACTGGGAAGACGATCCGTCGAGCATCGACGCGGCATTGCAACATGTGGCCGAGGTGCGTCAGGTGTTCGGCAACAAGTTCGCGCCTAAAGACGTGATGATTGGCGAAACCGGCTGGCCGAGCGAAGGCCGTCAGCGTGAAACCGCCCTGCCGAGCCGGGTCAATGAGGCCAAGTTCATTCGTGGTTTTGTCACCATGGCCGAGCACGAAGGCTGGCATTACAACCTGATTGAAGCCTTCGATCAGCCGTGGAAACGCGCCAGCGAAGGCGCGGTCGGCGGTTATTGGGGCCTGTTCGATGCAGATCGTCAGGACAAAGGCATCCTCGCCGGCCCGGTGTCGAACGTGCCGTACTGGTCGCAGTGGCTGGCGGTCGGCGGTTTGATTTTCCTTGGCACGCTGTTGCTCGGCGGTCGCGTGCGCAGCACTCGTTCAGCGTTGGTGCTGCCGCTGCTGGGCGCCCTCGCCGCGTGTTCGATTGGCGCGTGGGGCGATCTGGCGCGAGTGACCACACGGTTTGCCAGTGAATGGTTGTGGGTCGGCTTGCTGACGGCTTTGAATCTGCTGATCCTGGCGCACGCCGCGTTGACCTTGAGCGCGCGCACCGGCTGGCGTGGGCGCGCGTTCAATCTGCTGGAGCGTCGCGCGGGCTGGCTGGTGTCGGCGGCGGGGTTTGCCGCAGCGGTGATGATGCTGGAGCTGGTGATCGATCCGCGTTATCGCAGCTTTCCGAGTGTGGCGTTCATTCTGCCGGCGCTGGTTTACCTGTGCCGACCGGTGAGCGTGCCGCGTCGCGAGATTGCCTTGCTGACCTTCATCATCGGCGCGGGGATTGCGCCACAGTTGTTTGTTGAAGGATTGCTTAATCAGCAGGCGTGGGGTTGGGCATTCGTAAGTGTGTTGATGGTTGCTGCGTTGTGGCGCTGTTTGCGGGTTCGCAACTGATCTTTAGCGCCTGCTAAGCCCCCATCGCTGGCAAGCCAGCTCCCACAGTTTTTGTGTCGTACACACATGTTGTGTTCAGCAATTATCCTGTGGGAGCTGGCTTGCCAGCGATGACTGACCGTCAGGCGCTACGGGACTGTCTGACCAACCGCAACCCGGCAATCACCACCGCAAACACCGCCAACGTGGTGTTGTACAACGCCAGTGCCGGCAACCCGACCACCAGCGCCAGCACCGCCAGCCACCATCCGGCACGCCCCGGCACGACAAAACCGAGCAGCGCCGCAGCCAATGCTGTCCAACCCAACACCTTGAAGTGAATCATCCAGCCGAGGTTCGCGCGCAGTTGGCATTCCCAGCGGCTGGCCTCATCGATACAGACGCCGACCCACTGCCCGTCCTCCATGAAACCGTAACGCGCGCCATAACTGGCGGCCAGCCAAAGTGGCAGCAAAACGAGCAGCAGAATCACGGGCAAGCGGCGGGACATGGAACGCTCCAATCATCGAAATCGGCGGCCAGCTTAATCTGCCACCACTCATACGCAAGCGCTAACAACACTTAACTGGCCATCCAATCACTGCAAAGTGTATCGTTTAGCTACTATTACCCCGAATTCTGCCTGTTTGGTGCCGAGGCATGGCACTTTGGCGCAACGGCGGTGGTCATAGCCTGCGAACTTCATTCGGCACCTTCCTTTAAGGGATTCAGTCATGCTCCATTCCTTGCGCTTCGCCGCCTTCTTTGGCGGCCTTATTTTGAGTGCGTCCGCACTGGCGGTGGATATCGACGCCGCCAGCTATGGCTATCCCTTGACCAATCCGTTCGAGGCGACCATTGCCACGACGCCGCCGGATTTGCGCCCGGAGCTGCCGCTGGACGAAGACATCAATCAGTCCGACCGCAGCCTCACACTGCGCCCGGAGCGTGAGTTCACCCTGCCGGACAATTTCTGGGCAGTAAAAAAGCTGACTTACCGCATCGCCACCCAAGACAAGCCTGCACCGCTGATCTTCTTGATCGCCGGCACCGGCGCACGCTATGACAGCACGCTCAACGAATACCTGAAAAAGCTGTATTACAAGGCTGGTTACAACGTCGTGCAGCTGTCCTCGCCGACCAGTTTCGACTTCATCAGCGCCGCATCGCGCTTCGCTACTCCGGGCGTGACCAAGGAAGACGCCGAGGACATGTACCGGGTGATGCAGGCCGTGCGTGCGCAGAATCCGAAAGTTGCAGTCACCGAGTATTACCTCAGCGGCTACAGCCTCGGTGCACTCGATGCAGCCTTTGTCGCGCATCTGGATGAAACCCGCCGCAGCTTCAACTTCAAGAAAGTCTTGCTGCTGAACCCGCCGGTCAACCTCTACACCTCGATCACCAACCTCGACAAGTTGGTCCAGACCGAAGTGAAAGGCATCAACAACAGCACCACCTTCTATGAACTGGTGCTGAGCAAGCTGACTCGCTACTTCCAGCAGAAAGGCTACATCGACCTCAACGACGCCCTGCTCTACGACTTTCAACAGTCCAAGCAGCACCTGACCAACGAACAGATGGCGATGCTGATCGGCACCTCGTTCCGTTTCTCGGCGGCTGACATCGCGTTTACTTCGGACCTGATCAACCGTCGCGGCCTGATCACGCCGCCGAAATACCCGATCACCGAAGGCACCAGCCTCTCGCCGTTTCTCAAGCGTGCGCTGCAATGCGACTTCGACTGCTACCTGACCGAACAGGTGATTCCGATGTGGCGCGCCCGCACTGATGGCGGCAGCCTGCTGCAACTGATCGATCAGGTCAGCCTGTACGCGCTCAAGGATTACCTGCACGACAGCCCGAAAATCGCCGTTATGCACAACGCCGACGACGTGATTCTCGGCCCGGGCGACCTCGGTTTCCTGCGCAAGACCTTTGGTGATCGCCTGACTGTTTACCCACTCGGCGGCCATTGCGGCAACCTTAACTACCGCGTCAACAGCGACGCCATGCTGGAGTTCTTCCGTGGCTAAATATCTCCTGCTGACTGCAGCGTTACTCTGTGCAGGCGTGGCCCAGGCCGACAACAGCAAAGCCAATGCACCGGTGGTCATCGACAGCGACGGCTTCAAAGAGCCGTTGACCAAACTCAAATTCAACCCGGGCCTGGATCAGCGCGAATTCGAGCGTTCGACGCTCAGCGCGCTGAACGTCTACGACCCGCTGGAAGAGTGGAACCGTCGTGTTTATCACTTCAACTACCGCTTCGACCAATGGGTGTTCCTGCCGGTGGTCGATGGTTATCGCTACATTACGCCGAGCTTTTTGCGTACTGGCGTGAGCAACTTCTTCAACAACATTGGCGACGTGCCGAACCTGGTCAACAGCCTGTTGCAGTTCAAAGGCAAGCGCTCGATGGAAACCACCGCGCGCCTGCTGCTTAACACCACCATCGGCATCGCCGGCCTGTGGGATCCGGCCACCTCGATGGGCCTGCCGCGCCAGAGCGAAGACTTCGGTCAGACCCTGGGCTTCTACGGCGTACCGGGCGGCGCCTACTTCGTGCTGCCGATCCTCGGTCCGTCGAACATCCGCGACACCGCCGGCCTCGCCGTGGACTACACCGCAGAATCGGCGATCAACTTCCTCAACGTCTCGGAAGTCAGCTCCAACCACCCGGAATTGTGGGCACTGCGCGGCGTCGACAAGCGCTACCAGACCAGCTTCCGCTACGGCCAGCTGAACTCGCCGTTCGAGTACGAGAAAGTGCGTTACGTGTACACCGAATCGCGTAAGTTGCAGATCGCCGAGTAAACCCGGCAGCCACAAAAAAGGGCCATTCGATGCGAGTCGAATGGCCCTTTTTGTTTGCGTCAGGTTTAACCTTTCAACGCTTTCCACAGCTTGCCGATCACCATCACGCCGGCCAACACCACCGCGCCGGCGATAATCCCCGCCACGGCGTTGAGCAGCGTCGGCACCACAAACCCGGCACCACCGGCCGCTGCGCTAACGCCTTCGATCCAGTGATGCACCACCGGCACGCCGTGGGTAAGGATGCCGCCGCCGACCAGGAACATCGCCGCCGTGCCGATCACCGACAGGCTTTTCATCATGTACGGCGCTGCACGCAGGATGCCGTTGCCGATGCTTTTGGCCATTTTCCCAGGCTTCTGGGTCAGCCACAGGCCGAGGTCGTCGAGTTTGACAATGCCCGCCACCAGGCCATAAACACCGACAGTCATGACGATGGCGATGCCCGACAGTACGATCACTTGCTGAGTCAGCGAAGCGCCGGCCACGGTGCCGAGGGTAATGGCAATGATTTCCGCCGACAGAATGAAGTCAGTGCGGATCGCGCCTTTGATCTTGTCTTTCTCGAACGCCACCAGATCAGTCGCGGGATCGGCGACTGCTTCGGTCAGTTGCGCATGCTCCGCTTCGTCTTCAGCCTTGCTATGCAGAAACTTGTGCGCGAGTTTTTCGAAACCTTCGAAACACAGGTAGGCGCCGCCGACCATCAACAGCGGCGTCACCAGCCATGGCACGAACGCACTGATCGCCAGCGCCGATGGCACGAGGATCAGTTTATTCAGGAACGAGCCCTTGGCCACCGCCCACACCACGGGAATTTCCCGCTCGGCGCGCACCCCGGAGACCTGCTGGGCGTTCAGCGCCAAGTCATCGCCAAGCACCCCGGCGGTCTTTTTGGCGGCCATTTTGGTCATCAACGCAACGTCGTCGAGTACGGCGGCGATGTCGTCGATCAGCACCAGCAAACTGCTTCCTGCCATGAATCATGTTTCCTTCTGTGAATAATGCTGCGCAGCATAGCGCGACCGCAGACCACATGGTGCATTGTTGAGCGCCGCGTGAGGCCGGTGCTACCATGCGCAACCGCCAGAACAGGCAAGGAACCACCTGGTTTATGAGCACTATCCGCGAGCGCAACAAAGAACTGATCCTGCGTGCCGCCAGTGAAGAATTTGCCGACAAGGGCTTCGCTGCGACCAAAACCAGTGACATCGCGGCCAAGGCGGGGTTACCCAAACCCAACGTCTACTACTACTTCAAGTCCAAGGAAAACCTCTACCGCGAGGTCCTGGAAAGTATCATCGTGCCGATTCTGCAAGCCTCGACGCCGTTCAACGCGGACGGCGTGCCGAGCGAAGTGCTGAGCGGCTACATCCGCTCGAAGATCCGCATTTCGCGCGACCTGCCGTTTGCCTCGAAGGTGTTCGCCAGCGAAATCATGCACGGCGCTCCACACCTGAGCGCCGACTTGGTGGAACAGCTCAACAGCCAGGCCAAGCACAACATCGACTGCATCCAGACCTGGATCGACCGCGGCCAGATCGCCCCGCTCGACCCCAACCACCTGATGTTCAGCATCTGGGCCGCGACCCAGACCTACGCCGATTTCGACTGGCAGATTTCTGCGGTGACCGGCAAGGACAAACTGGACGAGGCGGATTACGAGGCAGCGGCGCAGACGATTATTCGGTTGGTACTCAAGGGGTGTGAGCCGGACTGAAATACCGCGGTGACCGCATCGCTGGCAAGCCAGCTCCCACAGGGTTTTGTGTCGTGTGCGAAATCGACATTCGACACAGCAACCTGTGGGAGCTGGCTTGCCAGCGATTGCGGCGACACGGTTTCAGCTCAAACCCAAATCGCATCCCACAGTGGATAGTCGCCTAGCTTTTCAACCAGTCCAGCCCGCAATGGATTGGCCACCACATACCGCGCCATTTTCACCAAATCCTCTTCGCGCCTCAGTGCACGGTCATGATAGCCCTGCTGCCACAGCGGCCCAGTCCTGCCACTGCGAAGATTCACCTCTCGAGTGCTCAGAGATTTGGTCTCACGCATCAGTTTGCGCAGGGAGCAATTTTCCAGTTCGACCAACCAGTGAAAATGATCAGGCATGACGACCCAAGCCAGCGACTTGGCTAACCCGAGATCTTGTGCGCGGCGAAATTGATGAACGACCAATCGTCCCAAAGCAAAGTCAGCGAAAACCGGCTCACGATTGAGGGTGTTGGTGGTCAGTAGATAGATTCGATCAGGTTCGGCATAGCGGCCGGCTCGCAGACGATGTGAAGCGGAAAGATCAGGCAATCCGTTGCCTCTTGATGATGAATTCATCAAGAGGCTAGACCTCAATGATCCATCTAGCTGGACCCGTCTGTTGTCTACATGTGTCTGTGAGGCCTCCATCGCTGGCAAGCCAGCTCCCACAGGGACTAGTGTCGATCGCAGAATTTGTGTTCAACACAGCAAACTGTGGGAGCTGCGGTGCGACGATTCGACTTGCCAGCGATGACTATCGATCAGACGCTAACGATCCAACAGCCATCCGAGGTTTTCAGACCTCTTCACCCATCAACCAGCGCAGTGCTTGCGGGAGTGAGGTGCTCCAGTCGTCGGGGAAGACGTGCCCACCCTCGTGGGTGCGGGACTTGACCTCGTTACCATCGCTGAACAGTTTGCGGAAATCGGCGCTCATCTGCTGATTGCCCGGGCCTTCTTTCTGGCCATTGACGACAAACACACGCTTGCCGCGAGCCTTGCTTTCGGTTGGCGTCGGCTGCATGCCGCCGGGGGACAACAGCAGCGCGCCGGCGTAATCGTCCGGATGCTGCGCCAACAAGGCGCCGGCATGTTGCGAGCCTTGGGAGAAGCCCATCAGGAACACCCGTTTGCGGTCGATGCATTGTTGCGCTTCCAGGGCTTTGAGGCCCTGCTGCACCGTCTGATGGGTGCCTTCGAAGCCGGGGCCGATCCAGCGGAAGCTGTCGACTGCGTTGATCATCTGCGTGCCGTTGATCCCCAGAATGATTGCGCCAGTATCGGCCAGCGGTTGGTAGCCCTCACCCAGCTCGCCATTGACACCATAACCGTGCAGCCAGACCACGACGGGGCGGCAGGCTTTTGGCACAGGAATGTTCGCCGACGGGTTGAGCACGGAAATCGCGCCGACCTTGCCCACAGCGATTTTCTTGTAGCGCTCCTGCGCGTTGGTCAGCACCGATTTATAGGTGGCGGTCTCGCGCAGCTCAGAGAAATCTTCGTCACCGGCCAACAGCGGGCCGAACCACAGGCCGCGATCATCGGCTTCTTGCAGATAGCGCAGTGCGAGTTTGTCATCACCACGCCGGGCAAACAGTGCGGCAACCTGATAAGGCGCAAGGATTTGCTTGGGATCTTCACGGCTGGCAGCCAGATAAACTGCGATCGCCTGCAAGGTGTCAGTGTCTGACAGAGTCTCGGCGCGTTCCATCAGTTCGGGAACATCGTCGGCGTTGAGCAGCGCAGAAACTACCGGACTGAGCGCGTTGAAAGCGATTTCGTCGGGATCGAGCTGTTCGGCGGCATGCAGAAAAGAGCTGCTGAGGGTCATGGCCGTGGCCAGAGAGATGGCATATAGCGTCTTCACGCTGATCTTCCTTGATACAAAAACGGGGCGGCAGTCTAACGACAGCGCCCCGTTTCGTCATCACCACAATGCCAGCCGTGGCAATTTAGCTCAGATCAAGCCGCCACGCCTGCATCGGCGCGCAGATCCAGCGCCTCCACCGCTTTGATCGCCACCTGCTCATCAATATCCGACACATCGCCACTGATGCCGATCGCCCCCAGCACATTCCCCGCCTGATCGCGGATCAACACACCACCCGGTGCCGGCACGACGCTGCCCTGGCCCATGCTGTTGAGTGCGGCGAAGAACGCCGGGCGTTGCTGAGCATCCACTGCCAGCAGACGCGAGCCCTTACCCAGCGCAATGGCGCCCCAGGCTTTGCCGATGGCGATGTCCGGGCGCAGCAGGCTCGCGCCGTCTTCGCGTTGAAGGGTGACCAGATGGCCACCGGTATCGAGTACCGCGATGGTCAGCGGGGCTGCGGAGATTGCGCGCCCTGCGGCGATGGCCTGATCGACCAGGTTGACTGCAACTTTCAAGGTTAAAGCGCTCATGGTGCCGTCCTCATTTTGTTATAGGGAAAGCTGTTGGCTGCGCGAAAGTGCCGCAGCTCGATCCAACAAATAGAACACAATGAGTTATTTTTTTGTATACAATAATTCTCGAAAATCGCCCCACGCGACGAAAAGCCACAGTAGATACGGCTTCCGACGAATGAAACGGGCGCTTGAGAAAATGGATTGACCTGCGCCGTCCGCCGTGAATAAACTCTGCGCAAAGCCACTTGTATACAATTACAAAACGTAAGAGGCACAAAACCATGAGCAAAATGAGAGCAATCGAAGCCGCCGTTCTGGTGATGCGCCGTGAAGGGGTTGATACCGCTTTTGGCATTCCCGGCGCTGCGATCAACCCGCTGTATTCCGCCCTGCAGAAAGTCGGTGGCATCGATCACGTCCTCGCTCGCCACGTTGAAGGCGCCTCGCACATGGCCGAGGGCTACACCCGCACCAAGGCCGGCAACATCGGCGTGTGCATCGGCACTTCCGGCCCGGCCGGTACCGACATGGTCACCGGTCTGTACAGCGCCTCCGCCGACTCGATCCCGATTCTGTGCATCACCGGCCAGGCGCCGCGTGCTCGCATGCACAAGGAAGATTTCCAGGCTGTCGACATCACCAGCATCGTCAAACCGGTGACCAAGTGGGCGACCACTGTTCTGGAACCGGGCCAGGTGCCTTACGCGTTCCAGAAAGCCTTCTTTGAAATGCGCTCCGGTCGTCCAGGCCCGGTGCTGATCGACCTGCCGTTCGACGTGCAGATGGCCGAAATCGAATTCGACATCGACGCTTACCAGCCACTGCCGCTGTTCAAGCCGACCGCCACGCGCATTCAGGTTGAAAAAGCCCTGGCCCTGCTCGATCAGGCCGAGCGTCCATTGCTGGTCGCCGGTGGCGGCATCATCAACGCTGACGCCAGCGACTTGCTGGTTGAGTTCGCTGAGCTGACCGGTATTCCGGTGATCCCGACCCTGATGGGTTGGGGCACGATCCCGGACGATCACCCGTTGATGGTCGGCATGGTCGGTTTGCAGACTTCGCACCGTTACGGCAACGCGACCATGTTGAAATCCGACGTGGTGCTGGGCATCGGTAACCGTTGGGCCAACCGTCATACCGGTTCGGTTGACGTCTATACCGAAGGTCGCAAGTTCATTCACGTGGATATCGAAGGCACGCAGATCGGTCGCGTGTTCACGCCGGATCTGGGCATCGTTTCCGACGCTGCTGCTGCGCTGACCGTGTTCATCGAAGTCGCGCGTGAATGGCAAGCCGCCGGCAAACTGAAAAACCGCAGCGCCTGGCTGCAAGATTGCCAACAGCGCAAAGCCAGCCTGCATCGCAAGACTCACTTCGACAACGTGCCGGTCAAGCCGCAGCGCGTTTACGAAGAAATGAACCAGGTGTTCGGCAAGGACACCTGCTACGTCAGCACCATTGGTCTGTCGCAGATTGCGGGCGCGCAGTTCCTGCACGTCTACAAGCCGCGGCACTGGATCAACTGTGGTCAGGCCGGCCCGTTGGGCTGGACCATTCCGGCAGCGCTGGGCGTGGTCAAGGCCGATCCGAGCCGTAAAGTCGTGGCCCTGTCGGGGGACTATGATTTCCAGTTCATGATCGAAGAACTGGCGGTCGGCGCTCAGTTCAAACTGCCTTACATCCACGTCGTGGTGAACAACTCGTACCTGGGCCTGATCCGTCAGGCGCAGCGCGGGTTCGAGATGGACTACTGCGTGCAGCTGTCCTTCGATAACCTCAACGCGCCGGAACTCAACGGTTACGGGGTTGACCACGTCGCAGTTGCCGAAGGCCTCGGCTGTAAAGCACTGCGTGTGTTCGAACCGTCGGAAATCGCCCCTGCCCTGCGCAAGGCCGAACAGATGATCGAAGAGTTCAAAGTGCCGGTGATTGTCGAGATCATTCTGGAGCGTGTGACCAACATCTCCATGGGAACCGAGATCAACGCCGTCAACGAATTCGAAGACCTGGCACTGGTCGGCAACGACGCGCCGACGGCGATTTCGTTGCTCGACTGATTGCCTTTAGCCCCCTCTCCCTTGGGGAGAGGGCTGGGGTGAGGGAACGATGTTGTGTCGTTCGCGGGATTTTGGGCCAACCTTGATTCTCCCCTCACCCTAACCCTCTCCCCCAGGAGAGGGGACTGATCGCGTTTAGTCTGACCCACCGTGTCAAATCCGCTTTTAGGAGACCACCATGCCGCGTTTCGCAGCCAACCTGTCCATGCTGTTCACCGAACAGGATTTTCTTGCCCGTTTCGACGCCGCCGCCAAGGCCGGTTTCAGCGGTGTCGAGTACCTGTTCCCGTACGATTTCAGCTCTGCCGAAATCAAGGCCAAACTTGATGCCAATGGCCTGACCCAAGTGCTGTTCAACCTGCCGGCCGGTGACTGGGCCAAGGGCGAGCGCGGGATTGCCTGCCTGCCGGATCGGGTTGAAGAGTTCCGTGCCGGGGTCGATCTGGCCATCGCGTATGCGCAGGTTCTCGGTAACACTCAGGTCAACTGCCTGGCCGGCATCCGGCCGCAAGGCGTGGACGATGCCACCGTTGAGAAGACCTTCGTCGCCAACCTCAAGTACGCCGCCGACAAGCTGCAAGCGGCAGGTATCAAACTGGTGATGGAAGCGATCAACACCCGCGACATTCCAGGTTTCTACCTGAACAACACCGCGCAAGCCCTATCGATTCGCGAGCAGGTCGGCAGCGCCAATCTGTTCCTGCAATACGACATCTATCACATGCAAATCATGGAAGGCGATCTGGCCCGCACCCTGCAATCGCACCTGGGCGAGATCAACCATGTGCAACTGGCGGACAACCCTGGGCGTAACGAGCCGGGGACTGGCGAGATCAACTATCGCTTCCTGTTCGAACACCTTGATCGCATCGGATATCAGGGCTGGGTTGGCTGTGAGTACAAACCGCTGACCACCACCGAGGCTGGCTTGGGCTGGCTCAAGAGCCACAACGCAATCTGAACAAAAATACAAAACCCTGTGGGAGCGGGCTTGCCCGCGATGGCGGCGGCACACACAACAAATATGTTGCCTGACCCACCGTCATCGCTGGCAAGCCAGCTCCCACAATGAATTTGCTGCGTCTCCAAGACTACATTGCAGCATCAGAATAAAAAGAGGATTTTCTCATGGCTAAAATCGGATTTATCGGCACCGGCATCATGGGCCACCCAATGGCGGCGAACCTGCAGAAAGCCGGTCACAGCCTGTTCCTGTCCGCGCACCACGACGCGGCCCCGGCTGATCTGGTCGCCGCTGGCGCCATCGCCCTGGCCAATCCGCGCGAAGTCGCGCAAGAAGCGGAATTCATCATCGTCATGGTGCCGGACACCCCGCAGGTCGATGACGTGCTGTTCCGCGCCGATGGCGTTGCTGCGGGCCTGAGCAAAGGCAAAATCGTCATCGACATGAGCTCGATTTCGCCGACCGCCACCAAGGCGTTCGCCGCGAAGATCAACGAAAAAGGCGCGCAATACATCGACGCTCCAGTCTCCGGTGGTGAAGTTGGCGCCAAGGCGGCTACCCTGAGCATCATGATCGGTGGCGACGCCGATGCCTTCGAACGCGCACTGCCGCTGTTCCAGGCCATGGGCAAGAACATCACGCTGGTCGGTGGTAATGGCGACGGTCAGACCGCCAAGGTTGCCAACCAGATTATCGTGGCGCTGAACATTCAGGCCGTTGCCGAAGCCCTGCTGTTCGCTTCGAAAAACGGTGCCGATCCAGCCAAGGTGCGTGAAGCGCTGATGGGCGGTTTTGCGTCCTCGAAGATTCTTGAAGTACACGGCGAGCGCATGATCAAAGGCACCTTCGATCCGGGCTTCCGCATCAGCCTGCACCAGAAGGATCTGAACCTGGCCCTGCAAGGCGCCAAGGAGCTGAACATCAACCTGCCGAACACCGCCAACGCCCAGCAAGTGTTCAGCACCTGCGCAGCGATCGGCGGCAGCAACTGGGATCACTCGGCGCTGATCAAAGGCCTGGAACACATGGCCAACTTCTCGATTCGCGATAAAAAATAATCCGCGCCTGTGGCTCGCTCTCTGTGGGAGCGGGCTTGCCCGCGATGGCATCGACTCGGTTTTCCTGAATGACCGCGGTGCCTGAATCGCTGGCAAGCCAGCTCCCACAAGGACCGCGTCGCTGCACCGTTGTCGCTTTATCCCAATAACAAGAATTCCGGGAGCCCGCCATGTCGGTCGATCCGCAACAACTGCTGCGCGAGCTGTTTGCCACAGCCATCGACGCGGCTCATCCGCAGCAAGTCCTTGAAGCTTATCTGCCAGCCGACCGCAGTGGTCGGGTGATTGTCATCGGCGCCGGTAAAGCCGCAGCCGCCATGGCGCAAGTGGTCGAGCGCTGCTGGACCGGCGAAGTCTCCGGGCTGGTAGTGACCCGTTACGGTCACGGCGCACCGTGCGAAAAAATCGAAGTGGTCGAAGCCGCGCATCCGGTGCCGGACGCCGCTGGTCTGGCCGTGGCCAAACGCGTGCTGGATCTCGTTAGTAACCTGACGGAAGACGACCGCGTGATCTTCCTGTTGTCCGGCGGCGGCTCTGCCCTCCTCGCCCTGCCGGCCGCAGGCATCACCCTCGCCGACAAGCAATCGATCAACAAAGCCCTGCTCAAATCCGGCGCGACCATCGGCGAGATGAACTGCGTGCGCAAGCACCTCTCGGCGATCAAGGGCGGACGGTTGGGCAAGGCCTGCTGGCCGGCGACTGTGTATACCTACGCGATTTCCGATGTGCCGGGCGACCTCGCCACGGTCATCGCTTCGGGGCCGACCGTGGCCGACCCGAGCACCAGTGCCGAAGCGCTGGCGATCCTCAAACGCTACAACATTGAAGTGCCGGCCTCGGTGCGCAACTGGCTGCAAAGCCCTGAATCGGAGACCGTCAAACCCGGCGATCCGAGCCTGGCACGCAGCCATTTCCAGTTGATCGCCCGGCCACAGCAATCGCTGGAAGCGGCGGCGGTGAAATGCCGTCAGGCCGGTTTCAGTCCGCTGATTCTCGGTGACCTGGAAGGCGAATCGCGCGAAGTCGCGAAAGTCCACGCCGGTATCGCGCGGCAGATCGTCCAGCACGGCCAGCCGCTGGCGGCGCCTTGCGTGATTCTGTCTGGCGGCGAAACCACAGTCACCGTGCGCGGTAATGGTCGCGGTGGCCGCAACGCCGAATTCCTCCTCAGCCTGACCGACAGCCTCAAAGGCCTGCCCGGCGTCTATGCGCTGGCCGGTGACACCGACGGCATTGACGGTTCTGAAGACAACGCTGGCGCGATCATGACCCCGGACAGCTACGCCCGCGCCGCCGCCCTCGGTCTGAGCGCCAGCGACGAACTGGATAACAACAACGGCTACGGCTATTTCGAGGCGCTCGACGCGCTGATCGTCACCGAGCCGACCCGCACCAACGTCAACGACTTCCGCGCCATCCTGATCCTCGAGAGCCCAAAACATGACGCCTGATAAAAAGGTCAAAATCCTCGCCACCCTCGGGCCTGCAGTCGACGGCATAGCGGACATCCGTGAACTGGTCGAGGCCGGGGTAAATATCTTCCGCCTGAACTTCAGCCACGGCGATCACGCCGACCATGCCAAGCGCTATCAGTGGATCCGCGAAGTCGAGCGCCAGCTCAACTATCCGCTGGGCATCCTGATGGATCTGCAAGGGCCGAAACTGCGGGTTGGCAAATTCGCCGACGGCAAAGTGCAACTGCATCGCGGCCAGGCCTTTCGCCTTGATCTGGATGCAACGCCGGGCGATGAACGCCGGGTGAATCTGCCGCACCCGGAGATCATCGAAGCACTGCAAGCGGGTATGGATCTGCTGCTCGACGACGGCAAACTGCGTCTGCGCGTGGTCACCAAATACGCCGACGCGATCGACACTACGGTGCTGAATGGCGGCGAACTGTCGGATCGCAAAGGCGTGAACGTGCCGCAAGCGGTGCTCGATCTGAGTCCATTGACGGCCAAGGATCGGCGCGACCTGAGCTTCGGTCTGGAGCTGGGTGTGGACTGGGTCGCGCTGTCGTTCGTGCAGCGTCCGCAAGACATCATCGAGGCCCGCGCGCTGATCGGCGACAAGGCGTTCCTGATGGCGAAAATCGAGAAGCCGTCGGCAGTTGAACAACTGCGCGAGATTGCTGAGCTGAGCGACGCGATCATGGTTGCCCGTGGCGACCTCGGCGTGGAAGTACCGGCCGAAAGCGTGCCGCAGATCCAGAAGAACATCATCAGCACTTGCCGCGAACTGGGCAAACCGGTGGTGGTGGCGACGCAGATGCTTGAGTCGATGCGTTTCTCCCCGGCACCGACCCGCGCCGAAGTCACCGACGTCGCCAACGCGGTGGCCGAAGGTGCCGATGCGGTGATGCTCTCGGCGGAAACCGCGTCCGGCGAGTACCCGCTGGAAGCGGTGCAGATGATGAGCAAGATCATTCGCCAGGTTGAGAATGGCCCGGATTATCAGACTCAACTCGACGTTAGCCGACCGAAAGCCGAGGCCACCGTATCCGATGCAATCAGCTGCGCGATTCGTCGTATCAGCAATGTGTTGCCGGTGGCGGTGCTGGTCAATTACAGCGAGTCCGGCACCTCGAGCTTGCGTGCGGCGCGCGAGCGGCCGAAAGCGCCGATTCTCAACCTGACACCGAACCTGCAAACCGCTCGCCGCCTGAGCGTGGCGTGGGGCATTCACTCGGTGGTCAATGATCGGCTGCGCCAGGTTGACGAGGTGTGTTCGACGGCACTGGAAATCGCCCAGGCGCAAGGGATGGCGCAGCGTGGCGATACGTTGTTGATCACTGCGGGCGTGCCGTTTGGCCAGCCTGGATCGACTAACTCGCTGCGTATCGAGACGCTGATCTAAAGATAGCTACACAACCTGTGGCGAGGGAGCTTGTCGAGTCGTCGCACCGTCCCGCTCGGCTGCGTAGCAGTCGTTGCTTTTAGGGCATGACGGTTTTCACAGAAGAACCGCATTGACCCATTTTGGGGCCGCTTCGCGACCCAGCGGGAGCAAGCTCCCTCGCCACAGGTATATGCAAGACCTTTTGATTTTCCAACTGCCCAGATTTTCTCAACATGCCTGCCAATCATTTCAACACCCACTGCCCCGACTGGGCCGAGGCTTTGCTCAACGGTTTCAGTCAGATTTTCCTGCAGCGCCATCCGCTCTGCGGTTTGTTGTGCCTGTTGGCGATTTTGTTCACCGCGCCGGTGTTGTTCGCCGGCGCGCTGCTCGGCGCGGTCGCCGGGTTGCTCACCGCGCAACGGCGCAACTACGCCAAGGCTGATCGTCAGGCTGGATTGTTCAGCTACAACGGCGTGCTGCTCGGGTTGTTGCTGAGCCTGTATTTCCCGTGGTCGCCAATGCTGCCGCCGCTGATTCTCGCCGCTGGCGGCCTGAGCGCGATGATTACGCAGCAGTGGCTGAAGCGTGTACGCATCGCCGAGCGTCTGCCCGCCTATACCGCGCCCTTCGTGTTGCTGAGCTGGGTGTTTTTGCTGTTCGCCGAGCCAGCGGCACCCGAGCCGGTGCTTGAGCTGGACACTTTTAATCTTCTCGCTGCGGCGCTCAAAGGCTTCGGTCAGGTGATGTTGCTCGATGATCCGCTGGCCGGAGCATTGATCGCCACGGGTTTGCTGGTCGCCGATCGCCGGGCGTTTTGCTGGGCGTTGCTGGCTTCGATCATCGGGTTGGGTTCAAGCCTGTTGCACCACGACAGCCAGGTCGCACTGATGGGCCTCGGCAGCTACAACGCCGTGCTCGCCGCCCTCGCCTTCAGTGCGCAGCGCCAGCAGCCATGGTTGCCGCTGTTCGGCATCGGCCTGGCGCTGTTGTTGACGCCGCTGTTCAGCGCCATCGGAGTAGCCACGCTGACTGCGCCGTTCATCCTCGCCTGCTGGCTGCTGCGCACCGGCATCCGGTGGATGCAGCAACCCGCGCCTTGCGCTCATGGGGAGAATCAACCTAGGCTTCGCTGATCATTGGTTCAGGCGGTATCCATGGACAGCAGCAAAAACTGGCGTGAAGAACTTTACGTCATGGTTTTCCAAAGCGACACCAAGGCCGGGCGGCGTTTCGACGGCATCCTGTTGTTGATCATCCTCGCCAGCATTGTCATCGTGATGCTCGACAGCATCGACTCCATTCACCAGAACTACGCCGATGTGCTGGCGTACATCGAGTGGGGCTTCACGCTCATCTTCGCCATTGAATACGGCCTGCGGCTGTATTGTTCGCCCAAACCGTTGCGCTATGCGTTCAGCTTTTATGGGCTGGTGGATTTGCTGGCTATCGTGCCCGGCATTCTTGCGCTGTATTACGCCGACGCGCAGTACCTGCTGATCATCCGCATCATCCGGATGCTGCGGATTTTCCGCGTGCTCAAGCTCAGTCCGTACCTCAAGCAAGCCAACTATCTGATGTCGGCGCTGCGCGGCAGCAAGCAGAAGATCGTGGTGTTTCTGGTCAGCGTCTGCACATTGGTGACGGTGTTTGGCACGCTGATGTATGTGATCGAAGGCCCGGAACATGGGTTTACCAGCATTCCCAAAGGCATCTATTGGGCAATCGTGACTCTGACCACCGTGGGCTTCGGCGACATCGTGCCGAAGACTCCGTTGGGCCAGGTTATTTCGTCGCTGGTGATGATCACCGGTTACTCGATCATTGCCGTGCCCACCGGGATTTTCACCGCCGAACTGGCCAATGCCATGCGCGGTGAACAGTTGCAACACGACTGCCCGGTGTGCAGAAAGAACAGCCATGAACACGGCGCGGCATTCTGCTCGCGCTGCGGTAATCAGCTGTTCAAGAAACTGGAATAAGCAAAGTCCTTTTTAATCTTTAAAGGACTATGCACGCCCGGCTATAGTCGCTGGCAAAACGGTATCACCCCCAATACAGAACAAGGAATGCGCAGTGAAAAAACTCTTTGGCGCCTCACTTCTCGCCGCCGGTCTGGCCTTCGGTAGCGTGGCTAACGCCGCACCAACCCTGCTCAACGTTTCCTACGACGTGATGCGCGATTTCTACAAAGACTACAACGCTGCCTTTCAGAAACACTGGCAAGCCGAGCACAAGGAAGCCATCACGGTTCAGATGTCCTTCGGCGGTTCGAGCAAGCAGGCGCGTTCGGTAATCGATGGCCTGCCGGCCGACGTCATCACCATGAACATGGCGACTGACATCAACGCCCTGGCCGACAACGGGCAACTGGTGCCGAAAGACTGGGTCACCCGTCTGCCGAACAACAGCGCGCCGTTCACTTCGGCCACCGTATTCATCGTGCGTAAAGGCAACCCGAAAGCCCTGAAAGACTGGCCGGATCTGCTCAAGGATGGCGTGCAAGTCATCGTGCCCAACCCGAAAACCTCGGGCAACGGCCGCTACACCTATCTCTCGGCATGGGGCTACGTGCTGAAGAATGGCGGTGACGAAAACAAAGCCAAAGACTTCGTCGGCAAACTGTTCAAGCAGGCGCCAGTGCTGGATACCGGGGGCCGTGCCGCGACCACCACGTTCATGACCAACCAGATCGGCGACGTGCTGGTGACCTTCGAAAACGAAGCGGAAATGATTGCCCGCGAGTTCGGCCGTGATCAGTTCGAAGTGATCTACCCAAGCGTCTCCGCCGAAGCCGAGCCGCCTGTGTCGGTGGTCGACAAAGTGGTCGACAAGAAAGGCACCCGCGACGCTGCCAATGAATACCTGAAATACCTGTGGTCGCCGGAAGGTCAGGAAATCGCTGCTGCAAACTACCTGCGTCCACGTGACCCGGCGGTGCTGGCCAAGTACACCGACCGTTTCCCGAAAGTCGACTTCCTGTCAGTCGAGAAAACCTTCGGTGACTGGCGCACGGTGCAGAAGACCCACTTCAATGATGGTGGGGTGTTTGATCAGATCTACAGCGGGCAGTGATGCCTGAGCAATAACCGAAAAGGCGACCTGACCGGGTCGCCTTTTTGCATTCAGGTTCGCCGATGACGACACTTCCCTCGACGGCTCTCATTACGCAGCGTAATAACTGATATCAATCGAAAGCGCCTACCGCCGGTCCGGCGTGTCCCTTAGCCTCAGCGCATTCCTTTGTTCGCTTGATCGAGAAAAATTCTATGACCGCCACAACTCACACAATGACCCGAGGCATGGTGCTGCTGTTCGCCTTTTGCTGCGGCGCCATCGTTGCGAATATCTACTACGCGCAACCGATCATTGGCCTGATTGCGCCGGACATCGGCCTGACCGACACCATGGCCAGTTTCATCGTGTCGCTGACGCAGATCGGTTATGCGCTGGGTTTGTTCTTTCTGGTGCCGCTGGCTGATCTGCTGGAAAACCGGCGCCTGATGATCATCACCACCGTGGTGGCGATTGCCAGCCTGCTGGCGGCGGCGTTCACCGACCAGCCGAACCTGTTTTTGCTGGTGTCGTTGCTGGTGGGTTTCAGTTCGGTGTCGGTGCAGATCCTGATTCCACTGGCCGCACATCTGGCGCCGGAAGAATCCCGTGGCCGAGTGGTCGGCGGGATCATGGGCGGCTTGTTGCTGGGTATCTTGTTGGCGCGACCGGTCTCCAGCGTAGTCGCCGATCACCTCGGCTGGCGTGCGATGTTCATGATTGCAGCCGGGTTGATGGCAGCGATCAGCATCGTCCTGGCCCTGACCGTGCCCAAGCGCCAACCAGATCACAGCGCGACTTACGGCCAACTGCTCGGCTCGTTGTGGACGCTGTTGCGCCAACAACCGGTGCTGCGTCAGCGCGCGTTTTATCAGGGGTGCATGTTCGCCACCTTCAGCCTGTTCTGGACTGCGGTGCCGCTTGAACTGGCGCGTAATCATGGCCTGAGCCAGACCCAGATCGCGATTTTCGCCTTGGTCGGGGCCATCGGGGCCATCGCCGCCCCGATCAGCGGACGCCTGGCCGACGCTGGCCACACCCGCATCGCCTCGCTGCTGGCGATGTTGTTCGCCAGCCTGAGCTTCCTCCCCGCCTTCATTCACCCGGCCTACAGCGTGATCGGCCTGGCCGTGACCGGCGTAGTCCTCGATTTCTGCGTGCAGATGAACATGGTGCTCGGCCAACGCGCGGTGTATTCCCTCGACGCGAAAAGCCGTGGCCGCCTCAACGCGCTGTACATGACCAGCATCTTCATCGGCGGCGCGTTCGGCTCCTCGGTGGCCAGTGCAGTGTACGAACATGGCGGCTGGTTGTGGATCGTGATCGTCGGCAGCGTGTTTCCGCTGTTGGCGTTGCTACGGTTCTTGAGCGTGTCGGACAAGCGTTCGCTGGCGACTGCTTAAGCCATGAAAAAGCCTTGTCGGATTAAAAATCCGACCAGGCTTGGGACTCAATAACGAACCAGCTTCTCCATCGCCGCGTCCGCCAGAAACGAGGAGCGGCTTTTGACGTTGTGCTCGCGCACATAACGGTCGATGCGCTGGATGACGTAACCGGGCAGCGTCACGTTGACCTTCTCGGTCTTGCCCATGTACGGCGCGATATCCAGCTCCAGCATGCCCCAGCCCATCTCGGCAAATTCCGGATTGTTGCGATGGGTTGCCGCCGAAGTCGGCATGGGAATCGAATCACCGTCCGAAGCGATCTCTTGCAACATGATGTGCGCGATCTCGACGGCGGCGTTGTAGGCATCTTCAAACGTATCCCCGGCCGTGACCGCGCCAGGAATATCGGGGATCTGAATACCGATGGCGGTGTTCTCGTCGCCCCATTCGATACAGATGGGATATTGCATTATGGATCTCCTGAGTAACCGGCTGACGGGTTGTACAACCCCGCGCGCCGCCTGATGCTCTTGACCGTTCCCAGCGGCAAATCCTTCTTCGGGTGCGGGACGGGAATCGTGTACGGGTTGTAGCGGTGCGTGAAGATATGATGACTGCCGGTGACCCGATCCAGCGTCCAGCCCGCCTCTTCCAGCTCCTTGATCAATAACCTGCTCTGCACCAACCGCCTCCTTGCTTCGGCCTGATAAAAGTAACCCTAGAGTTATCTTTACTCAAGCACAGAAAGTGTCGGGGCGACGTTTGGTTGTTTTGCAGGATGTGAGTTTCTACATAGGGAGAGAACCAATTCCTTCAACAGTTTCGTTTATTGCGATTTTCGTTTAATTCGAATAACGTTCCGGCATTATTCATTCAAAATTCTGGAAATCATCATGCCTACCGTTATTCATACACCGCCCCACCTCCCGCTCGAACGCGAAGTGAAAGCCGCCATTGAAGGCCAACGCGCTCTCGCCGCTTATCTTGCGACGCAATTCGAGACTCAGCACATCCAGATTTTCGATGAGCAAAACGAGGCTCATAAAGTCGAACTTCCTACGACCGCACTGCGCCTGCTGATCGATATCCTCTCGGCGCTGGCTGAAGGCAATGCAGTAAAAGTCGTGCCGGTTCACGCCGAACTGACTACTCAGGAGGCCGCCGACCTGCTCAACGTCTCACGCCCCCACCTCATAAAACTGCTGGAGAGCGGCGAGTTGTCCTACCACAAAACCGGCAAGCACCGACGTGTGCGTTTTGCCGATTTGATGGACTATAAAACCCGGCGCGACACAGCCAGTGAAGAGGCAATGACGCTTCTCGCGGAGCAGGCACAAGCGTTAAGGATTGGGTACGAGTGAGGCATTCCACTTTCACCGCTGTATACGATGCATGTGTTTTATATCCCGCCCCATTAAGAGATTTTTTGATGTGGCTTGCACTGTCGGGACGGTTTCGGGCTCGTTGGTCAAACGAGATTCACTGCGAATGGAAACGCAATCTGTTGAAGAATCGGCCGGACCTGAAAGCCGAACAACTGGATCGCACTTCCGAGTTGATGGATCGGGCGATTCCCGATGCATGCGTCTGCGACTACGAAGAATTGATCGCCGGGTTGAACCTTCCTGACACTGATGACCGCCACGTGCTGGCAGCTGCAATACGTTGCGGGGCCAGCGTGATCGTGACCTTCAATCAGAAAGACTTTCCAAGCGTGGTTCTTCAACCTCTCGGCATCGAGGCGCAACATCCTGACGAATTCGTCGGCAATCTCTTCGATCTTGATCCGGCAGCTGTAATCGCGGCGGCCCAAAAGCAACGCGGGCAACTGAGAATGCCGGCGATGGATGTCGAACCGTTTCTCGATCTTCTAAAGCGCCAGGGATTGGTTCAATCGGTCAAGGCGTTGAGTGCCTATCAGGCGATCCTTTGAAAAAGCTAATCGCGCAAAAACCCACACAGCAAAACGGCGATCCAGGGATCGCCGTTTTTCATTACTGCCCGAACCGTTTACCCAACCCCGCCGGCACGCCGTGGATGTTGGTGTCTTCCCACGGGCCGTTGGGGCTGATGGCGCGGCTCCAGCCGTTGTTCCAGCGATAGTAGGTGCGCTGGCGGTAGAAGGTGTTGGTTTGGTCGTCGAGGACGTAGACACCGAGTTTCTGGTCCCAGTGGCTGTTGCCGCCCGGTGGTGGGGCGAAGCTGGCCGAGGTGCGCGGGACGGGTTTGGCCGGTTTGGCCGGAATGCTGGTCTTGCCCGGGGTCGGGGTTGGCGACGGGGTCGGGCTTGGCTGCGACGGCGGGATCGGTGGCAGGCTGGTCGGTTCCGGGCGTTGCACCGCACAGGCGCTGACCGCGAGGGTCAGCGAGATGACTGCAATTCGAGCAAAGGCGTTCATGGCGGTGCTTCCAGTGGTCTGCCGGACGGTTATTTGTCCGGGCTGTCGATGGTCAGTGTCTGCGGCGCGGTGGTGCTGCTGGCCAGAGGCCCGCTGCGGCCGACCCACTCCCCGGCGGTCGGTTGACCGGCGCGGGAGATGCGTGCAACCAGTTGGACTTCAGGGAAGTTCGACAGTTTCAACTGCGGCATCATCGCGTCGGCATCACCCAGTTCGACGGTCACCGGCAGGTCGGCGACGGTCATGCGCTTGGCCGCCAGCGGCGCCGGTGGGCCGGAAGTGGCGCGGGCGAAGATGAACACGCTGTCGCCCGGTTGCACTTTGTCTTTCAGTTCTTTGGCCAGATCGACGCTGACCCGCAGCAGTGCAGTTTTTGCTACTGGCGCCACAGCAACCTTGCCGCCGCTGGCTTGCAGTTTCTCGGCAGCGCGGGCGATGCCGCCTTGCAGCGCTTCGCGGGATTTGTCTTCTGGCGGCAGTTGCGCCAGCAGACGGTTCCAGTAATCGATGGCTTCCTGATAACGCTGGCCTTCGAACGCGGCGATGCCCAGTAGACCGAGGCTGGTGACTTCCTTCGGATCGGCTTTCAGCGCTTCGTCGGTCAGCGCCTGCACCTTGTCCGACCACTTCTTGTTGTCGGCAAAATACTGCGCCTGCGCCCACTGCCCGAGCAGTTCCGGCTGGCGACCGGCGAGAGTGACGGTGCGTTCGAACATCTTCGCCGCGTCCGCCGGGCGATCCTGAGCCATGTAGGTGCGACCGAGGAAATACAGGCCTTCGGCCGAATCCGGTTGCGCCGCCACGGCACGCTCAAGGCGTTCGGTCATTTGCTCCATCGACTGCGGCGCCTGGGCGAATTCGCGGGTCAGTTCAACCTTGTCGCTGGCACCGAAATGCAGATACAGCGCAAGGCCCAATACCGGCACCAGCACCGCCGCCAACAACGGCAGCGGTTTACCCAGTTTGGCAACCCGCGCCGGCGCAACGCCTTCGGTATCGGCGAGCAATTCACGCGCGGCCTCAGCACGACCGCTGTCCATTTGCGCGGCATCGAGCACGCCTTCGGACTGTTGCGATTGCAACTCGGCGACGCGCTCCTGATACAGCGCAACGTTGAGGGCAGTGCGATCTTCCTCGCGCTGGGCACGACGGCCGCGCAACACGGGGATCAGCAGAAAACTCAGGGCGACCAGAAGCAACAGCCCTGCGGCAAGCCAGAAATCAATCATTCTTGGTTTTTATCCAACAGTTGGTCGAGGCGGTGACGTTCTTCGGTGGACAGCGATTGCGCGGTGTTGCTGCGTTGCTCGCGGCGGCGACGGCGGACGATCACGACAATCACCGCAAACCCACCGAGCAGCAGACCGGCCGGGCCAAACCACAACAGCGCAGTCTTGGCATTCAGTGCCGGCTTGTAGCGCACGAAATCCCCGTAGCGATCAACCATGAAGTCGATGATCTGCTGATTGTCCTTGCCCTCACCGAGCATGCGGAAAATCTCTTTACGCAGGTCGGCGGCAATCGGTGCGTTGGAGTCGGCGATGTCCTGGTTCTGGCATTTCGGGCAGCGCAGTTCCTTGGTCAATTCGCGAAAACGCTCGCGATCACCTTCTTTGGCGAACTCGTAAGTGTCGATGGCGGCGTGGGCCACCCCGGCCAGACTCAAACCCAACACGACAGCGGCTAAAAAGCGCTTCATGGCTTGGCCTCATCGACCAGCGCCTGATACTTGGCCGCGAGTTTTTCACGCCAGACCTGCTCGTCGATCACGCCCACGAATTTGTCGCGAATGATGCCCTTGGCGTCGATGAAGAAAGTTTCCGGCGCGCCGTACACACCAAGATTCAGGCCCAGCGAGCCTTCGTCGTCACGGATATCGAGTTGATACGGATTGTGGAACTCGGCCAGCCACTTCAAGGCGTCGGCGTTGACGTCCTTGTAGTTGATGCCGTAGATCACCACACCGCGCTCGGCCAGTTTGTTCAGCACCGGATGCTCGACCCGGCAAGAGATGCACCAAGTGCCCCAGACATTGACCAGCGCCGGTTTGCCGAGAATATCGGCCTTGGTCAGGGTCTTGTCGCCCTGCACTGACGGCAGGGAAAACTCCGGGAACGGCTTGTTGATCATCGCCGACGGCAGCTCCGCCGGATCGAGATACAGCCCGCGATACAGAAACACCGCCACCAGCAGAAAAATCGCCAGCGGCACCAGCATCAACCAACGTCTCATGCAGCGGCTCCTTCCATGCCCAGGGCTTCGCGCACCTTGGCTTTGACCTTGACTCGATAACGCCGATCCAGCGCCGCCAGCAGACCACCTACACCTGTGAGCAAACCGCCGAACCAGATCCAGCGCACGAACGGTTTGACGTGCACGCGCACCGCCCACGCGCCATCACCGAGCGGTTCACCCAAGGCGACGTAGAGGTCACGGGTGAAACCGGCGTCGATCCCGGCTTCAGTCATCACCGAATTCTGCACGGTGTACAGACGTTTTTCCGGATGCAGCACGCTGATTTCCTGACCATTGCGGATCACCCGAATGGTGCCTTTGTCTGAGGTAAAGTTAGGTCCTTCAAAGTGCTTGGCGCCTTCGAACACGAACTGATAACCGCCCAGCGCCATCGACTCGCCCGGCGCCAGACGCAGGTCGCGCTCGGCACTGTTCTGGCTCGACAACACCACGCCCAGCGCGCACACCGCGATACCGAGGTGAGCGATCTGCATGCCCCAGTAACTGCGGGTCAGCGTCGGCAAGCCTTTGATCAAACCTTTGTGGCGGGTCTTGTCGATCAGGTCACGCACACCGGCAAGCAACACCCATGCGGCGAGCATGAAGGTCGCGAGCACCGCCCAGTTGAAATCGCCGTACGCGATACCGGCGACCACTGCCAGCGCCGCGCTGCCGAGCAGCACCGGGGTCAGCATGCCCACCAGCCATTTCACCGGGGTGTCTTTCCAGCGCACGATCACGCCGACGGCCATGACCATCATCAGCAACGCCATCAACGGGATGAACAGTGCGTTGAAGTACGGCGGGCCGACCGACAGCTTGGCGCCGCTGATCGCATCGAGGATCAGCGGATACAGCGTGCCGAGCAGAATCATCGACGCGGCCACCACCAGCACCAGGTTATTGCCCAGCAGCAAAGTTTCGCGCGACCACAGATTGAAGCCGACCTGGCTCTTGACCACCGGAGCGCGCAACGCAAACAGGGTCAGCGAACCACCGACCACGAACAGCAGGAAGATCAGGATGAACACGCCGCGTTCAGGGTCGGAGGCAAACGCATGCACCGAAGTCAGCACGCCGGAACGCACGAGGAAGGTGCCAAGCAGGCTCAACGAGAACGCTGCAATCGCCAGCAAAACCGTCCAGCTCTTGAACACGCCGCGTTTTTCAGTGACGGCCAGCGAGTGAATCAGCGCCGTGCCGACCAGCCAAGGCATGAACGAAGCGTTTTCCACCGGGTCCCAGAACCACCAGCCGCCCCAGCCGAGTTCGTAGTAGGCCCACCACGATCCGAGGGTGATGCCGATGCCAAGGAACGCCCAGGCGACAATCGTCCACGGACGCGACCAGCGTGCCCACGCGGCATCAAGTCGACCGCCCATCAACGCGGCGATGGCGAACGCGAACGCTACCGAAAACCCGACGTAACCCATGTACAACATGGGCGGATGAACGATCAGGCCGATGTCTTGCAGCAATGGATTGAGGTCAGCGCCATTGCTGGGCATTTGCGGCAGGATGCGTTTGAACGGGTTGGACGTGAGAATCAGGAACAGCAGGAAACCGGTGCTGATCATGCCCATCACCGCCAGCACACGGGCGAGCATGACTTGCGGCAACTGCCGCGAGAACACCGACACCGCGAACGTCCAGCCGCCGAGAATCATTGCCCACAGCAGCAGCGATCCTTCGTGCGCGCCCCACACCGCGCTGAATTTGTAATACCACGGCAAAGCGGTATTGGAGTTATTGGCAACATAGGCGACGGAGAAATCATCGCTCATGAACGCGTAGGTCAATGCGCCGAAGGCGAACAGCAAAAACGCAAACTGCCCCCACGCGGCCGGTTGCGCCAGGCTCATCCACAAACGGTCGCCGCGCCAGGCACCGAGCAACGGAACCACGGCCTGCACCAGCGCAAAACACAGCGCCAGAATCATCGCCAGATGACCGAGTTCAGGAATAAACAGTGCGGAAGTCATCGATCAACCCTCCTTCGCTGGGGTCGGTGCGGATTGACCGCTGTCTTTCAACGCCTTGGTCACTTCCGGCGGCATGTACTTTTCATCGTGCTTGGCCAGCACTTCGTCGGCAACCACCACGCCGTCGGCGTTGATCTTGCCGAGGGCGACGATGCCTTGGCCTTCACGGAACAGATCCGGGAGGATGCCGCGATAGGTGATGGTTACGGATTTGCTGAAGTCGGTAACCACGAAGCGCACGTCCAGCGAATCCTTGGAGCGTTGTAACGAGCCCTTCTCGACCATGCCGCCGGCGCGAATCCGCGTGTCCTGCGGGGCCTCACCGTTGGCAATCTGCGTCGGCGTGTAAAACAGATTGATGTTCTGCTGCAGGGCGCTCAGGGCCAGGCCGACGGCAGCGCCGACCCCGACCAGAATTGCCAGAATGATGATAAGACGCTTTTTACGCAGCGGATTCACTTGCCATTCTCCCGGCGCAGACGACGCGCCTCTTGTTGCAGATAGCGCTTGCGGGCCGCAATCGGCACCACCACGTTGAGGGCCAGCACCGCAAGGCAGATGCCGTAGGCCGACCAGACATACAGGCCATGATGGCCCATGGCGAGAAAGTCGCCGAATGACGCGAAACTCATCGAGCGGCCTCCAGACTGTTTTGCACTTCGGCTTTCACCCAGCTGGCGCGGGCTTCACGCTTGAGCACTTCCAGGCGCATGCGCAGCAACAACACCGCGCCGAAGAAACAGTAGAAGCCCAGCACGGTCAGCAACAGCGGCAGCCACATCTCGGCCGGCATCGCCGGTTTTTCGGTAAGGGTGAACGTCGCGCCCTGGTGCAGTGTGTTCCACCACTCCACCGAGTATTTGATGATTGGAATGTTGATCACGCCGACAATCGCCAGCACCGCGCAGGCCTTGGCCGCACTGTCGCGATTACTGATGGCATTGCCCAGCGCGATCAAGCCGAAGTACAGAAACAGCAGAATCAGCATCGAGGTCAGACGCGCATCCCAGACCCACCACGAACCCCAGGTCGGTTTGCCCCAGATCGCCCCGGTGACCAGCGCCACGGCGGTCATCCACGCACCAATCGGCGCGGCGCATTGCAGGGCGACGTCGGCCAGTTTCATTTTCCACACCAGCCCGACCACGCCGCACACCGCGAGCATCACGTAGATCGACTGCGCGAGCATTGCGGCAGGCACGTGGATATAGATGATGCGAAAGCTGTTGCCTTGCTGATAGTCCGGCGGCGCGAAGGCCAGGCCCCAGACAACGCCGACAGCGATCAGCAGCAACGCAGCGATGCTCAACCACGGCAACAGCTTGCTGCTGATGCCGTAAAACCATTTGGGCGAGCCGAGCTTGTGAAACCAGGTCCAGTTCATACTGTTTCCATCACGGGTGCCGCTCATCGTTGTGAACGGGCTTAGGGTCTTTACTGGTCAAATTTTGACCAGACCTCATTATTCGCCGACGCTGATCTTCAGGCCAGCAGCTATTGCAAAGGGTGTCAGGGTGATCGCCAGGGCGGTCAGGCTACCAAGCCACAGCAGATACCCGGTCGCCGGCATGCCCTGGAGGGCTGCCTGCAAGGCGCCACTGCCAAGAATCAACACCGGGATGTACAACGGCAGAATCAGCAGCGCCAGCAGCAGGCCACCGCGTTTCAGACCGACCGTCAGCGCCGCGCCCACCGCGCCGAGCAAGCTCAGCACCGGTGTCCCCAGCAGCAACGAGAGCAGCAACACCGGCAGACACGCGGCCGGCAAGCCGAGCATCAACGCCAGTAACGGCGAGAGCAAAACCAGCGCCAGACCGGAGAACAGCCAGTGTGCCAGCACCTTGGCCAACACCAGAAGTGCCAGGGGGTGCGGCGAAAGGACCCACTGTTCCAGAGAGCCATCTTCGAAATCACTGCGGAACAGCCCGTCCAGCGAGAGCAGGACCGACAACAACGCGGCCACCCAGACTAACCCCGGGGACAGGTTTTGCAACACTTGTGTCTCCGGGCCGACGGCCAGCGGGAACAAAGCGATGACGATGGCGAAGAAAATCAACGGATTGGCCAGCTCCGCCGGGCGGCGAAACAGCAGTCGGGATTCACGGGCGATCAGCAGACCAAAGACACTCATGCTGCCCAATTCCCCAGATCGATGTCGCGATAACCGGCCGGCGTTCGGCTCAGCGCGTGGTGGGTGGTCAACACCACCATGCCGCCGCGCTCGCAGTGCTCGGCCAGATGCGCTTCGAGCTGCGCCACGCCTTGCTTGTCGAGGGCGGTGAACGGTTCGTCGAGAATCCACAACGGCGGGCTATCCAGATACAAGCGCGCCAGCGCCACGCGGCGTTGCTGACCGGCGGACAGGCTGTGGCAGGGAACATCTTCGAATCCGCGCAATCCTACAGCGGCCAGTGCTTGCCAGATCGCCTCGCGTGCGGCGGGCTGATGCAGCGCGCACAGCCACGAGAGGTTTTCTTCCGGAGTCAAAAGTTCTTTGATCCCGGCGGCATGGCCGATCCACAGCAGGTTGCGCGCCAGTTCGCTGCGTTGCTCGGCCAGCGGTTTGCCGTTGAGCAGCACTTGACCCTCGGTCGGCTGCATCAGACCGGACAGAAGACGTAGCAAACTGGTTTTGCCGCTGCCATTGGGGCCGCTGATCTGCAGCATGTCGCCACTGACCAGGCGCAATTCGAGATTTTCGAAAAGCAGCCGCAGATCACGCTCACAAGCGAGGGCAACAGTTTGCAGGACAGGACTGGTCAAGGGTTCACGGGCCTTATACGGTTCAAGTCGGCTCTGGCGCGGCCGTTAAAGAGTTGCAGCATAGATGCATTGACGGCTCGTTCTAGAGAGCTGGGTCAAACAATTGCAATGTTTTCGCCACTCTCGGTACGACGGGCGGCATTATACATGTCGCCACCCTCTCTCCAGAGTGCATTTTCCTCAGGTTGTGTCCGCGTATGACAGGCGAAATGAACATCCTCCCGCTCCCGCCCACCACCCCGGCGACCGTTCGCCCGCAGGTGGGTGAGTTGCTCAAGCTGCTGACACCGGTCGAAGGTTTGATCGGCGCCGGGCAAAGCGCCAAGGCCGAGGTGTTGTCGCTGAAGCAGGCCGACCAGACCTTTCAGTTGCTGCTCAAAGTGACGCTCGACAGCGGCCGCCAGACCACCGTGCAAGCCACCAGCACCCAACCGTTGCCGCAGGGCACCAGTCTGGCGATCACCCAGCCATCGGCGGGTAATCTGGCGATCACCGTGCAGCAGGCGATTGCCAGCAGCGTCGCCACCCTCACGCGTATCGACACCGCGCAATTGCCGGTCGGCACCCTTCTGCAAGGCAAAGTGCTGACCTCGCAGGCGCTGCCGCAAACGCCGGGGCAACCAACGGTGTTTCGCTCGATGGTCAGCCTGCTCAACACCGCGTTGAGCGGCAGCACGTTGAGCATCGACAGTCCGCAACCGCTGCGTATCGGCACTTTGCTGTCAGCGCTGGTGCAGGACACGCAAACCCTGAAATTTCTGCCGCTGAGCAATCGTCAGGAACAGTTGGCAGTCAGCCAGCAACTGGTCAGTCAACAGAGCCGCCAAGGCTCGCTCGATGGCTTGCTCAAACTCTTGCAGAGCCTGCCCGCCGACAGTCAAACCACCCAGGATTTGCGCGCAGCGGTCGACAAACTGCTCGCCGGCCTGCCCGACGTGCAGCAACTGAGCACGCCGAAAGGTCTGGCGATGGCACTGGCCAACAGCGGCATGTTTCTCGAAGCCAAACTGCTGACCGGGCAGAACCCGATGCTGGCCCCTGACATGAAGGCCGATCTGCTCAAGCTGATCGCGCAACTCACGCCTGGCCTGCCCGGCAACACCAATCTGAATGCAATCCTCGCCGCCAACACCCTGGCGCAGGCAATGCCGAGTTTCGTGCGCAACGCGCTGGGCATGCTCGGTCAGGTCAGCGCCAAACCAGTGCCGAGCAGTTTCCCGCTGCCGGATCGGCTGCTGCAAAGTCAGGATGGCGAAGGTGATCTGGAGCACTTGCTGCGCCTCGCCGCTGCGGCGGTGTCGCGCCTGCAAAGCCATCAGCTGTCCAGCCTGGAACAGACCGGTGTCACCGATGACGGTCGACTGCTCAGTACCTGGCAACTGGAAATTCCGATGCGCAATCTGCAGGACATCGTGCCGTTGCAGGTCAAGTTCCAGCGCGAAGAAGCGCCTGAGAAAGAAGAGCAGAACGAACAGCGCCGCGATGATCGCGAACCGAAAAAACAACTGTGGCGCGTCGATCTGGCGTTCGACATGGAACCGCTGGGGCCGATGCAGATTCAGGCGCAGTTGAGCAGCGGCAGCTTGTCCAGTCAGCTGTGGGCCGAGCGGCCGTACACCGCGAGCCTGATCGAAAGCAATCTGGCCGCACTGCGCCAGCGCCTGTTGGATTCCGGGCTGAACGTCGGCGACCTCGACTGCCACCTCGGCAGCCCGCCGCAAGGCAACCAGACCCGTCTCGAACAACGCTGGGTGGATGAAACCGCATGAACGATTCCAGCGCTCCACGCCAGGCCATCGCCCTCAAATACGATGGCAACCACGCGCCGACGCTCACTGCCAAGGGTGACGAAGAACTCGCCGAAGAAATCCTGCGCATCGCCCGCGACTATGAAGTGCCGATCTACGAGAACGCCGAGCTGGTGCGCTTGTTGGCGCGCATGGAATTGGGCGACAGCATCCCGGAAGAGCTGTACCGCACGATCGCCGAGATCATCGCGTTTGCCTGGAACCTGAAGGGCAAATTCCCGGCAGGACAAGACCCGGATGCGCCGATGGTCGAGAAAGACATCACCGAGCGTGGCGAGGATTATTGAGGTTTCGAAGACGCCATCGCGGGCAAGCCCGCTCCCACAGGGATAGGTGGCGTACACAAAATGTGTGAACGCCGCTAATCCTGTGGGAGCGGGCTTGCCCGCGATGGCGATTTGAAACAGATCGCAAAAATCAGTTCTTGTGCAACTTGCGCATCAATTCCGCCTCAGCCTGGGTCAACCCGCAGGACTGAGTCAGTTCATCGACACTCGCGCCCATTCCCACCAGTTTCGCCGCTTGAGCGAATGACAGGCTGGACGGGTCGCGCTGTTCCAGCTGAGCGAGTTTGTCCGGTATCGGCCCGACTACCGCGCGCAGTTCGTGCAGGGCGTCGCCCATGCGCACGGTGCCGTTCTGGTAGTCGTCGACACGCTTGGCCAGATCCTTGATGCGCTGATCACGCAGCGCATCGCCCTCGGCCTGTTGCGCAGTGATCACTCGCTGCGCCTTGATGTACGCCACAAACATCGCCAGCGTGCCTGCCCAGAAGAGGAACAGGACAATGACCGCAACCTCAAGAATCAATCAGATGTTCTCCAGATCCGACCATTCTTCTTCGCTCATCATCTTGTCCAGTTCGACAAGGATCAGCAGTTCGTTGTTCTTGTTGCACACGCCTTGAATGAACTTGGCGGATTCTTCGTTACCGACGTTTGGCGCGGTTTCGATTTCCGACTGACGCAGGTAAACCACTTCAGCCACGCTGTCGACCATGATCCCGACCACTTGCTTGTCGGCTTCGATGATGACGATACGGGTGTTGTCGCTGATCTCGCCGCTGTTCAGGCCGAAGCGCTGACGGGTGTCGATCACGGTGACCACGTTACCGCGCAGGTTGATGATGCCCAGCACGTAGCTTGGCGCACCCGGAACCGGAGCGATTTCGGTGTAGCGCAGGACTTCCTGAACGCGCATCACGTTGATGCCGTAGGTTTCGTTGTCCAGCTTGAAGGTTACCCATTGCAGGATCGGATCTTCAGAACCCTTTGCCGCCGTCGCCTTGTCGTTCATACCCTAGCCCCTCGAAATACCGCGCCTGGCGGTGTATGTCTCGTGTGCCGGCATTGAGTGCCGGCGTAGTCTGTTATGTAAGTGTTATGTCGGTTTGTGGTTCGGCTTACTGCCGGACATGTGCTTTGCCCCACCGCTGGCGATCAACTCGGCCAGGGCTGCGACATCAAGCAAGGCGCACATGTGTTCAATCACCGTGCCGGCGAGCCATGGCCGCTGACCTCGATGACTTCTCCATTTGATTTCATTCGGGTCCAGACGCAACGAGCGGCTGACCTGATGCACCGCCAGCCCCCACTCGTAGCCTTGTACCGAAATCACGTACTGCAAGCCCTGACGGAAGTCATCGCGATAACGATCCGGCATGACCCAGCGCGCGGTATCCAGCACTTTCAGGTTGCCGGCCTGGCTCGGCAGAATCCCGAGGAACCATTCCGGCTGACCGAACAGCGGCGTCAGCTCGTGACCGGCCAGTGAATAGATCGAGCCGAGGCATACCAGCGGCACTGCCAGGGTCAACCCGGCCACATCGAACAGCAGGCATTCGAAGGCTTCGGAGGCCCAGGCCGGACGGCCGTCGATGTCTACCGGCGGCGGTGGATTGCTGGGCGGCAGATGCACTTCGACCAGTGGCGGAACCAGAGCCTGAACGACCGGCGCTGGTTCGGGTGCTACCGGTTCCGGCGTCGGTTCGACCGGCTCAGGTGCAGCCTGCATCAATTGAGTTTGCAACAGCGGTGCGAGTGTCGAGGCCAAGCGCGGCGGCTCTGCCGTTTCCAGCAACACCACCGGCGCCTTGGTCACCGCAGCAGGCGCAGCAACCGGCGCAACAGGCCTAGCCGCTTTCTCGGCATCACGCGCCTGCTCTTCCAGCACTGCAGCCTGGAATTCATCCAGTGCTTCGGCGCTTTCAACCACCTCAGGCTGCGCCGCAATCTCCACCGGCAATTCGTCGGGAATTTCCTCCAACAAACTGTCCAGATACGACTGCAAAGCCATTTGCGGCTTCGACGTCAACTTCACCGGCCGATTCATACTCAAGCCACCTGCGGAACAAGTTGTTGCGCGAGCAGATGCTTGAGCAGCGCGCGATAGGCCAGCACGCCACGGCTCTTGCCGTCGAATTGCGAAGGCGTGACACCGGCCCGGCTGGCGTCGCGCAGACGGGTATCGACCGGGATGTAACCCTGCCAGATATCCTCGGGAAACTTGTCGCGCAGCACGCGCAGGGTATGCATCGAAGCTTGTGTGCGGCGGTCGAACAGGGTCGGCACGATGCTGAACGGCAGCGCCTGTTTGCGCGAGCGGTTGATCATCGCCAGGGTGTTGACCATGCGCTCCAGACCTTTCACGGCCAAGTGCTCGGTCTGCACCGGGATCACCAATTGCTGGCTCGCGGCCAATGCGTTGACCATCAACACGCCGAGCAACGGCGGGCTGTCGATCACCGCGTAATCGAAGTCCTGCCACAGCTGCGCCAGACTCTTGGCGATCACCAGCCCCAAGCCACTCTGCCCCGGCGACTGGCGCTCGAGGGTGGCCAGCGCGGTGCTTGAGGGCAGCAGGGAAATGCGTGCGTCGCTGGTCGACAGCAGCAACTGACCGGGAAGACCTTGCGGCACGCTGCCCTTGTGCAGGAACAGGTCGTAGTTGCTGTGTTCCAGACTGTCGGGGTCGTAACCGAAGTAGCTGGTCATCGAGCCGTGCGGGTCGAGATCGACCACGACCACGCGCTTGCCCGCCTCCGCCAGCAACCCGGCTAAAGCGATGGAAGATGTGGTTTTACCAACACCACCCTTTTGATTGGCGACTGCCCAGACTCTCATTCGGATCGTTCCTCCCGGCCGATATGCTCGACCGAGACATAGCTCAGCGTATTAATGCGGGCGACGGAGAATTGACGGCACTCTCGCGTCCCGGCGTCTTGACCGGGGTCGGTGCAGTTTGTGTGCCAGCACGCTTCAATGCGGCGTCCGGTTTCGCGTTGGCGGTTCCGGTGCCTGTCAGGCTGCGGCGCACATCGAGGTTGCGCGATACCACCAGCACCACGCGCCGGTTTTTCGCCCGGCCTTCGGCGGTAGCGTTATTGGCCACTGGCTGAAATTCGCCGTAGCCGACCGAGGCCAGCCGGCCAGGGTTTACGCCCTGCATCGCCAGCATCCGGACGATGCTCGCCGAACGCGCCGAGGACAGCTCCCAGTTGGTCGGGTACTGCGAGGTACGGATGGGTTGATCGTCGGTAAAGCCTTCGACGTGGATCGGGTTGTCGAACGGTTTGAGGATCGCCGCAACCTTGTCGATGATGTTGAACGCGATGTCGCTCGGCATGGCGTCGCCGCTGCCGAACAACAGGCTGGAGTTGAGTTCGATCTCGACCCACAGCTCGTTGCCGCGCACGGTCATCTGGTTCGAGCTGATCAGATCGCCGAATGCAGCGCTGATGTCGTCGGCGATGCTTTTCAGCGGATCGCTGGCCCCGGCGATACCGGCATCGATCTGTTCGGCGTCCTTGACCAGCGGCTTGGCCGGGGTCACGGTCTTCGGTCGCTCGTCGCCAATCGGGATCGGTTTGAGCGCGCGATCGGAGTCCTTGAACACCCCGACCAGCGCTTCGGAAATCTCTTTGTACTTGCCTTCGTTGATAGACGAAATCGAGTACATGACCACGAAGAACGCAAACAACAAAGTGATGAAGTCAGCGTACGACACGAGCCAGCGCTCGTGGTTTACGTGTTCTTCCTGGTGGCGACGACGTGCCATGAGGTTAGTCCCTTAATCCATGAAGCCCTGAAGCTTCAACTCGATGGAGCGAGGGTTTTCACCTTCGGCGATCGACAAAATGCCTTCCAACAACATTTCGCGATAACGCGACTGCCGCAACGCGATTGACTTCAATTTGGCCGCCACCGGCAACAGGATCAGGTTGGCACTGGCCACGCCATAAATGGTCGCGACGAACGCCACGGCGATGCCGCTGCCCAACTGGGTCGGATCGGCAAGGTTGCCCATCACGTGGATCAGGCCCATCACCGCACCGATGATGCCGATGGTCGGCGCGTAGCCGCCCATGCTTTCAAAGACTTTGGCGGCTTCGATGTCGCGTGCTTCCTGAGTGTAGAAATCCACTTCGAGGATGCTGCGAATGGCTTCCGGCTCGGCGCCGTCGACCAGCAATTGCAGGCCTTTGCGCGAGTAGTTGTCCGGTTCGGCATCGGCCACGCCTTCCAGCCCCAGCAGGCCTTCCTTGCGCGCCGTGAGGCTCCAGTTGACCACGCGATCAACGCCGCCGGCCAGGTCGACACGCGGAGGAAAGAAGATCCACGCCAGAATCTGCATCGCGCGTTTGAACGCGCTCATCGGCGATTGCAGCAGCGCGGCACCAACGGTGCCGCCGATCACGATCAACGCGGCCGGACCGTTGGCCAGCGCGCCGAGGTGACCGCCTTCAAGGTAGTTGCCGCCGATGATGGCGACGAACGCCATGATGATCCCGATCAGGCTTAGAACATCCATCAGACGCACGCCTCGACCAGGTGCTTGCCGATATCGTCGAGGCTGTAGATCGCATCCGCGAGGTCAGCTTTGACGATGGCCATCGGCATGCCGTAGATCACGCAGCTTGCCTCGTCCTGTGCCCAGATCGAACTGCCGCCCTGCTTGAGCAGACGCGCACCTTCACGGCCATCGGCGCCCATGCCGGTGAGTACCACCGCCAGAACTTTGTCGCCGTAGGATTTCGCCGCCGAACCAAAAGTGATATCGACGCATGGCTTGTAGTTCAGACGCTCGTCGCCTGGCAAGATTTTCACCGCGCCACGGCCATCGATCATCATCTGCTTGCCACCCGGTGCCAGCAACGCCAGACCCGGACGCAGGATGTCGCCATCCTCGGCTTCCTTGACGGTGATGCGGCACAGCTTGTCCAGACGCTCGGCGAAAGCCTTGGTGAAGGCTGCCGGCATGTGCTGGATCAGCACGATTGGCGCCGGGAAGTTGCCCGGCAACTGGGTCAGCACCCGTTGCAGCGCAACCGGGCCGCCGGTCGACGTGCCGATGGCTACGAGCTTGTAGGATTTGCGTTTCGGTGCCGGCGACGAGGCGCTGGCTGCCGAAGTACGCGTCGGCGCAGGTGCCGGTGCCGGACGCGCCGGAGCACTGTGGCTGCCATAGCTCGACGCTGCCGGCGCAGGCGCTGGTGTCGGCGCCGGTGCAGCGGCAGGCGCTGGCGTGCTATAGGCACTGAAACGACGGTTACTGCGCGAGATGCTGTGCACTTTTTCGCACAGCATCTGTTTGACCTTCTCGGGATTGCGGGAGATGTCTTCGAAATTCTTCGGCAGGAAATCCACCGCGCCAGCGTCCAGCGCATCCAGGGTTACCCGGGCGCCTTCGTGGGTCAGCGAGGAGAACATCAACACCGGGGTCGGGCAGCGCTGCATGATGTGCCGCACTGCCGTGATGCCATCCATCATCGGCATCTCGTAGTCCATGGTGATCACGTCCGGCTTGAGGGCCAGGGCCTGATCGATCGCCTCTTTACCGTTGGTTGCCGTGCCGACAACCTGGATGCTCGGATCCGCTGAAAGAATTTCCGAGACGCGGCGGCGGAAAAAACCCGAATCGTCCACCACCAGGACTTTGACTGCCATAAACACTCCATTAGGTGCAGCGGGACGTCGTCGCCCCGCCGCCCCGGATTCAAATACGCCGTGCGGCGTAACGCTTGAGCATGCTCGGAACATCGAGAATCAGTGCAATGCGGCCGTCACCGGTAATGGTGGCGCCGGACATGCCCGGAGTTCCCTGGAGCATTTTGCCCAATGGCTTGATGACCACTTCTTCCTGGCCGACCAGTTGATCGACAACGAAGCCGATGCGCTGAGTGCCCACCGAAAGGATCACCACATGGCCTTCACGCTGCTCTTCGTGAGCGGCGGAGCTGACCAGCCAGCGCTTGAGGTAGAACAATGGCAGCGCCTTGTCCCGCACGATCACCACTTCCTGCCCGTCCACCACGTTGGTGGTCGACAGATCGAGGTGGAAGATTTCGTTGACGTTGACCAGCGGGAACGCGAACGCCTGATTGCCCAGCATCACCATCAGGGTCGGCATGATCGCCAGGGTCAACGGCACCTTGATGACGATCTTCGAACCCTGGCCCTTGGTCGAGTAGATGTTGATCGAACCGTTGAGCTGGGAAATCTTGGTCTTCACCACGTCCATGCCGACACCACGGCCGGACACATCGGAGATCTCGGTTTTGGTCGAGAAACCCGGAGCAAAGATCAGGTTGTAGCACTCGGTATCGCTCAGACGATCCGCTGCGTCCTTGTCCATCACGCCGCGTTTTACTGCGATGGCGCGCAGGACGTTCGGGTCCATGCCTTTGCCGTCATCGGAGATCGACAGCAGGATGTGATCGCCTTCCTGCTCGGCCGCCAGAATCACCTTGCCGCCACGGGACTTGCCCGAGGCTTCGCGTTCTTCCGGCGACTCGATGCCGTGGTCGACCGCGTTGCGCACCAAGTGGACCAGCGGGTCGGCCAGTGCCTCGACAAGGTTTTTGTCGAGGTCGGTTTCTTCGCCGACCAGTTCCAGGATGATCTCTTTCTTCAGCTGACGCGCCAGGTCGCGAACCAGACGCGGGAAGCGCCCGAAGACTTTCTTGATTGGCTGCATCCGCGTTTTCATCACCGCGGTCTGCAAGTCAGCCGTGACCACGTCGAGGTTCGACACAGCCTTTTGCATGGCTTCGTCGCCGCTGTTCAGACCCAGGCGCACCAGACGGTTACGCACCAGCACCAGCTCGCCGACCATGTTCATGATTTCGTCGAGGCGTGCAGTGTCGACCCGCACGGTGGTCTCGGCTTCGCTCGCCGGTTTTTCCGGTGGCGGTGCAGCAGCCGCAGCACGGGCCGGAGCCGGTGCAGCAGCGGCGGCCGGTTTTGGCGTTTCGGCTTTCGGCTCAGGCGCTTTGGCGACAGGCTTCGGCGCAGCGGCCGGGGCCTTGGCGGCAGGCGTGGCGACGGCAGACGTGCTGCCAGCGGACGCGGTGCCGACTTCAGTGAACTTGCCTTTGCCGTGCAGTTCGTCGAGCAGCGATTCGAACTCGTGATCGCTGATCAGATCGCTGCCCGCAGCGGCCGCCGTCGGGACTGCTTGCGCAGGCACCGAGGCAATCGCCGATTCCAGCGCATCAACGGCAAAGTTGCCTTTGCCGTGCAACTGATCGAGCAACGCTTCGAATTCGTCGTCGGTGATGTCCGAGTTGTCGCCTTTGGCCGGTGCAGCAGGCGCCGCAGGAGCCGCCGCCGCAGGAGCTACAGCGTCCACCGCGAACTGGCCTTTGCCGTGCAGTTGATCGAGCAACGACTCGAACTCGGCATCGGTGATTTCATCGCTGGCCGCCGCAGTTGCAGCAGGCGCAGGCGCAGGTGCCGGGGCTTCCGCTTCGGCCTTGACGGCGTTCAGCGAGTCCAGCAACTGCTCAAATTCGTTATCGGTGATGTCACCCGATTCGCTCTCGGCGACCGGCGCTTCCACCACTTCTTCAACCGCTACGGCGTCAGCCGATTGCGGTTCCGCCAGACGCGCGAGGGCGGCCAGCAGTTCAGGTGTTGCAGCAGTAATCGGGCTGCGCTCGCGCACTTCGGTGAACATGCCGTTCACCGCGTCCAGTGCTTCAAGCACAACGTCCATCAGCTCTGCATCAACGCGACGCTCACCCTTGCGCAGGATGTCGAACACGTTTTCGGCGATGTGACAGCACTCCACCAGCTCATTGAGCTGAAGGAAGCCGGCGCCCCCTTTTACAGTGTGAAAACCGCGAAAAATTGCGTTGAGCAGATCAGCATCATCCGGGCGGCTTTCCAGCTCGACCAATTGTTCTGACAGCTGCTCAAGAATCTCGCCGGCCTCAACCAGGAAATCCTGAAGGATCTCTTCATCGGCGCCGAAGCTCATTAATGGGGTGCTCCTACAGGTCTAAAAACCCAAAAAACCTAAAATTCAAAAACTCTAGAATCCGAGGCTGGATAACAAATCGTCCACATCGTCCTGACCGGACACAACGTCTTCTCGTTTATCGGCATGAATCTGCGGACCTTCACCCTGCGAGAGATGTTTTTGTGGATCTTTTTCAGCGAGCATCGCCGCACGGTCATGTTCGATGCCCGCAAAGCGGTCAACCTGACTGGCCATGAGTACGAGTTTGAGCAGATTGCTTTCGACTTCGGTGACCAGTTGGGTCACGCGCTTGATCACCTGACCGGTCAGGTCCTGGTAATCCTGAGCCAGCAGAATGTCGTTGAGGTTGCTCGACACCGCACGGTTGTCCGTGCCGCTGCGTGCCAGAAAACCGTCAACCCGACGCGCCAGCTCGCGGAACTCTTCAGCCCCGACTTCGCGACGCATGAAGCGGCCCCAGTCGGCGCTCAGGCTCTGGGCTTCATCAGCCAGGCCGTTGACCAGCGGGGTGGCGCTTTCCACCAGATCCATGGTGCGGTTGGCCGCGGCTTCAGTGAGCTTGACCACATAGCCCAGACGCTCGGTTGCGTCGGTGATTTGCGACACTTCCTCGGCCTGCGGCATGTTCGGGTCAATCTGGAAATTGACGATCGCACTGTGCAGTTCACGTGTGAGCTTGCCAACTTCCTGGTACAGGCCACGGTCACGGGTCTGATTGAGCTCATGGATCAGTTGCACAGCGTCGCCGAACTTGCCCTTTTCAAGGCTTTCGACCAATTCGACCGCGTGTTTTTTCAGGGTCGATTCAAAATCGCCCTGTGAAGATTCGTTGTTGTCCATAGCTCCCCCGTGGCGCAGTTTCTCAACCGATGCGTTCGAAAATCTTCTCGATCTTGTCTTTCAACGCCTGGGCCGTGAAGGGTTTCACCACATAGCCGTTAACACCGGCCTGGGCTGCTTCGATGATCTGTTCGCGCTTGGCTTCAGCGGTCACCATCAGCACTGGCAAGTGCTTGAGTTTTTCATCGGCGCGCACGTGGCGCAGCAGGTCGATACCGGTCATGCCCGGCATGTTCCAGTCTGTTACCAGAAAGTCGATGCTGCCGCTGTTGAGAACCGGAATGGCGGTGATGCCATCGTCAGCCTCGACCGTGTTGGTGAACCCAAGGTCACGCAACAGGTTTTTGATGATCCGCCGCATCGTTGAGAAGTCATCAACGATGAGGATTTTCATGTCTTTGTTCAATTCGACCTCCAAGCAGTCTTAAACGCGCCCAGCACCTGGACGCGCCATTTCAATCATTCCGGCAAAGCACTCGATGACTGTCTGGAGCACAACAGAGCAAGACCGGTGCCGTTCACCACCGCACCAGCCTCCTCTACAGTGTCCCCACACTGTCTTCAGCGCGCTCGCCACTCCCCCAAACGCCCCCGCAAACGGGCCGCGCACTGGCTGTGTAACTGGCTGACCCGCGATTCGCTGACGCCAAGGACTTCACCGATTTCCTTGAGGTTCAGCTCTTCGTCGTAGTACAGCGCCAACACCAGTCGCTCACGCTCCGGCAAATTGGCAATCGCGTCCGCCAGCGCGGCCTGGAAGCGCTCATCTTCCAGATCGCGCGACGGCTCAAGATGAGCACTCGCGCCGTCCTCGTGCAGCCCTTCATGTTCGCCGTCCTGTAGCAGGTCGTCGAAACTGAACAGGCGGCTGCCCAAGGTATCGTTCAAAATCCCGTAATAATCGTCGAGACTCAATTGGAGTTCGGCCGCAACTTCGTGATCTTTAGCGTCACGGCCGGTTTTAGCTTCAATCGAGCGAATTGCGTCGCTGACCATACGGGTATTGCGGTGAACCGAGCGTGGAGCCCAGTCCCCTTTGCGCACTTCATCGAGCATGGCGCCGCGGATCCGGATGCCCGCGTACGTTTCGAAACTGGCGCCTTTGCTGGCGTCGTATTTGGTCGAGACTTCCAGCAGACCGATCATCCCGGCCTGAATCAGATCTTCGACCTGCACACTGGCCGGCAAGCGTGCCAGCAAGTGGTAGGCGATGCGTTTGACCAGTGGCGCGTAACGCTCGATCAACTCGTACTGCGCGTCACGTGCCGACTTCTTGTAGAAATTCATACCGCTGGCGGTCATAGAACAGGCCCTGCCGTTTGCTGCACGAGGCGCTCGACGAAAAATTCCAGATGCCCACGCGGGTTGGCCGGCAGCGGCCAGGTATCGACCTTCTGTGCGATTGCCTTGAACGCCAGCGCGCACTTGGAACGCGGGAAGGCTTCATAGACCGCACGCTGCTTCTGCACCGCTTTACGCACACTTTCGTCGTAAGGCACGGCGCCGACGTATTGTAGGGCGACATCGAGAAAGCGATCCGTGACCTTGGTCAACTTGGCGAACAGATTGCGCCCTTCCTGCGGGCTCTGCGCCATGTTGGCGAGGACGCGGAAGCGGTTCATGCCGTAATCGCGGTTGAGCAACTTGATCAGCGCGTAGGCGTCAGTGATCGAAGTCGGCTCGTCGCAGACCACCAGCAACACTTCCTGCGCTGCGCGCACGAAACTGACTACCGAGTCACCAATACCCGCAGCGGTGTCGATCACCAGTACGTCGAGATTGTCGCCGATGTCGCTGAATGCCTGAATCAGACCGGCATGTTGCGCCGGGCTCAGGTGCACCATGCTCTGAGTGCCGGAGGCGGCCGGCACGATGCGAATCCCGCCGGGGCCTTGCAACAACACGTCGCGCAGCTCGCAGCGGCCTTCGATCACGTCGGCCAACGTGCGTTTGGGCGTGAGGCCCAGCAGAACGTCGACGTTCGCCAGCCCCAGGTCAGCGTCCAGCAGCATGACCCGACGGCCAAGTTCTGCCAGCGCCAGGGACAAGTTCACTGAAACGTTAGTCTTGCCGACGCCACCTTTGCCGCCGGTCACCGCGATCACCTGTACGGGATGCATGCTGCCCATGTTATTTCTTTACCTTGTCTTGCATAGACGGAGGCCACATTACTGGCTGCGCGTTCACAACCGGAACAATGCGTGGCAGACCACCGATGTAGGTACAAAAACTGTTCATTACCTCAGCCAACCTGCTTGGTCGGACTGTGGTAGATATCAGCGAACATGTCGGCCATGGCTTCTTCGCTGGGTTCTTCCTGCATTTGCACGCTGACGGCGCGACTGACCAATTGATGACGGCGCGGCAGATGCAAATCATCCGGAATCCGTGGGCCGTCGGTCAGGTACGCGACCGGCAATTCATGACTGATCGCCAGGCTCAACACTTCGCCAAGGCTGGCCGTTTCATCCAGTTTAGTCAGGATGCAGCCGGCAAGCCCGCAACGCTTGTAACTGTGATAAGCGGCGGTTAGAACCTGTTTCTGGCTGGTGGTTGCCAATACCAGATAATTTTTTGAGCGAATGCCACGCCCGGCCAGACTTTCGAGCTGCATGCGCAGTGCCGGATCGCTGGCTTGCAGGCCGGCGGTATCGATCAGCACCACGCGTTTGCGCAGCAGTGGATCCAGCGCCTGCACCAGCGATTGGCCCGGGTCGACGTGAGTCACCGAGACGTTGAGGATGCGACCCAAGGTCTTGAGCTGCTCCTGCGCGCCGATGCGGAAACTGTCCATGCTCACCAGCGCGATGTTCTGCGCGCCGTACTTGAGCACGTAGCGTGCGGCGAGTTTGGCCAGGGTGGTGGTCTTGCCCATGCCGGCAGGGCCGACCATGGCAATCACGCCGCCCTCTTCCAGTGGCTCGACTTCCGGGGTGGCGATCATCCGCGCCAGGTGCGCGAGCAACATGCGCCAGGCCTGACGGGGTTCTTCAATTTCGGTGGTCAGCGCCAGCAGATCGCGCGACAACGGGCCGGACAGGCCGATGCGTTGCAGACGACGATACAGATTGGCCTGCGCCGGACGGCTGCCTTGCAGCTGATTCCAGGCCAGCGTGCCGAGTTGCACTTCCATCAGCTCGCGCAGACTGTTCAGTTCGAAACGCATCGAGTCCAGAGCACGCGGGTCGATACCGCCGGAGGCTTGCGCAGGTGCTGGAGCAGGACGTGCCGGAGCGGCGTAAGTCGGCTCGCTCAACGGCTCGGCAGCAGTCAGCGGCAGGCCAGCGGTCAACGGCAGCCCGGAAAACAATTGTTGATTGGTGTTGCCGTCGGCTTCGCCACGCAGGCTCAGCTCGGCCTGGGCGGTGACGATGCGCGACTGGGTCTTGCGCAGCTCATCTTCGAGTTCCATGTTCGGAACACGCGGAGCCAGCGCCGACAATTTGTAATCGAGCGCGGCCGTCAGCTCGACACCGCCGGCAATGCGGCGGTTGCCAATGATGGCGGCATCAGCGCCCAGCTCATCACGAACCAGCTTCATGGCCTGACGCATATCGGCGGCGAAAAAACGCTTAACTTGCATGTACCACTACCTCAGCCGTTGGGCCCTACTGTCGCAACGATCGTCACTTGCTTGTTATCCGGTATTTCCTGGTAGGCCAGCACGTGCAGTCCAGGGACTGCCAGGCGACCAAAGCGCGAGAGCATCGCGCGCACCGGGCCTGCTACCAGCAGGATAACCGGCTGACCTTGCATTTCCTGACGCTGCGCCGCTTCGATCAACGAACGCTGCAGCTTCTCGGCCATGCTCGGCTCCAGCAGAACGCCCTCTTCCGAGCCTTGTCCCGCCTTCTGCAGACTATTGAGCAATATCTGTTCCAACCTTGGCTCCAGCGTGATAACTGGCAGCTCGGACTCAGTCCCTACAATGCTTTGGACGATGGCACGCGAAACGCCGACCCGCACCGCAGCCACCAGCGCGGCGGTATCTTGACTCTTGGCGGCGTTGTTGGCGATGGCTTCGGCGATGCTGCGAATGTCGCGCACCGGCACATGTTCGGCCAACAGCGCTTGCAGCACCTTGAGCAACTGCGACAGCGAAACCACGCCCGGCACCAGCTCTTCCGCCAGTTTAGGCGAGCTTTTGGCCAGCAATTGCATGAGTTGCTGCACTTCTTCGTGGCCAATCAGCTCACTGGAGTGCTTGTACAGAATCTGGTTCAAGTGCGTCGCCACTACCGTACTGGCGTCCACCACGGTGTAGCCAAGCGATTGCGCCTGTGCGCGCTGGCTGATTTCAATCCACACCGCCTCCAGGCCAAAAGCCGGATCTTTGGCGGTTATGCCGTTGAGGCTGCCGTAGACCTGACCGGGGTTGATCGCCAGTTCGCGATCCGGGTAGATCTCGGCTTCGGCGAGGATCACGCCCATCAAGGTGAGGCGATAGGCACTCGGCGCCAGATCGAGGTTGTCACGGATATGCACAGTCGGCATCAGGAAGCCCAGATCCTGCGAGAGCTTCTTGCGCACGCCCTTGATCCGCGCCAGCAACTGACCACCCTGATTGCGATCCACCAACGGGATCAAACGATAGCCAACTTCGAGGCCGATCATGTCGATCGGGGTCACGTCATCCCAGCCGAGTTCTTTGGTTTCCATGGCGCGGGCCGGCGATGGCAGCAGTTCCTGCTGACGCTTGACCTCTTGCAGCGCGACGACTTTGGCCACGTTCTGCTTCTTCCAGAACAGGTAGGCGCCGCCAGCAGCCAGCGCGGCCATGCTGAGGAACGAGAAGTGCGGCATGCCCGGCACCAGACCCATGACCGCCATCAGACCGGCCGCCACTGCCAGCGCTTTCGGCGAGGCGAACATCTGGCGATTGATCTGCTTGCCCATGTCTTCCGAACCGGAAGCACGGGTCACCATGATCGCGGCAGCGGTGGACAACAGCAGTGATGGCAATTGCGCCACCAAACCGTCACCAATGGTCAGCAAGGCGTAAACCCGACCGGCATCACCGAAGGTCATGTCGTGCTGGAAGATACCGACGGCCATGCCGCCGATCAGGTTGATGAACAGAATCAGCAGGCCGGCGATGGCGTCACCGCGTACGAACTTGCTGGCACCGTCCATCGAACCGTAGAACTCTGCCTCTTGGGCGACTTCGGTACGGCGCGCCTTGGCCTGGTTCTGGTCGATCAGACCGGCGTTGAGGTCGGCGTCGATCGCCATTTGTTTGCCGGGCATCGCATCGAGGGTGAAGCGCGCGCTCACCTCGGAAATCCGCCCGGCACCTTTGGTTACCACGACGAAGTTGATGATCATCAAGATCGCGAAAACCACGATACCGACCACGTAGTTACCGCCGATCACCACTTCACCGAAGGCCTGGATCACCTTACCGGCGGCGGCGTGACCGTCCTGACCGTGCAGCATTACAACCCGCGTCGACGCTACGTTGAGCGCCAGCCGCATCAGCGTCGCCACCAGCAGGATGGTCGGGAACACCGCAAAATCCAGTGGTCGCAGCGCGTAGACGCAGACCAGCAACACGACAATCGACAGCGCAATGTTGAAGGTGAAAAACACGTCGAGCAGGAACGGCGGTATCGGCAACATCATCATTGCCAACATGACCAGCAGCAACAACGGCACGCCCAAATTGCCTCGACTGAGGTCGGCAACGTTTGTGCGTGCAGTGCTGATTAACTGAGAGCGATCCACCGGTTTTCCCCGTTCCTTAAAAGCAAACTTTTGACGCCCAGAGCGGACGTACGGCGGCTACTGCAAGAAGCCTTCCAACTTTTGCTGTCAGGGGGGAACAGATCGTGAATCGCCCGTGAACAAAACGCACACGGAGGATTTTCTCTCTATGTGCGTACGCGCCAAAAATCAGGTGTCGAAATACCGTTTACCCTGACTTCATCAAGTAGCGATATAAGCCATGGCACGCTTGCGAATGGACTCAGTGAGCGAGTGGTTGCCCGCGCCTAACCCGCCATTTACGGTTAGGGAGGTCTCTATGACGTACAAATCCGGGTAAGTCAGATTCGACGAAAAAAATCGTCCGTAAGCAAGACCGCGACCACCAAAAAGCGGATAGACATCAATAAAATTTTGCGTCGGTAGATTGAAACCCAGCGGAACGCCAGCGCCGTTGTATATCTCAGTTGCACCGACAGACTTTAGCCAATTTCTTGCTTCAGGCGGTGTCATATATGCATCGTTAAGCAGCAACCAATACACGTTTAAAATCCGCACCGGGTAGGAAACCTGCGCCCCGGCGCCATCCGTCACCATAATCTTGGTCAAACCATTTTTTAGCCCCTTGACCTTGCCGAGGCTATCCACTGTTGCCAAGGCAGGATTGGCAACCCGATAGGTGTAAGGTTCCCGCCCCCCGGTCGGTATCCGCGTCGCCGTATTACGAGGCACTTCCCGCTCCTGCAAACCGTAAGCGCTGCCACCCACCACCTTCAAGCCATCCAATAACATCTCGGAGCCTTCGATCGCCAAGGCTGGCGTGACCTTTACCGTGTAGGACGTCAGCGGCAATATCAGCGCCGTTGCTTCCGTGTCTGTGCTACGCAGCGCAATTTTGCAAGTCAGTTCGCAACGGGAAAGATCATCGAGAGCGGCAAACCACTTCAGATCAGCCTTGGCAGTGATGCCTTTAGAAATTTCCGCGTCATTCAATGCAACACCATCTCGCACACGCAACGCAGCGCCCTTCGAATCGGAAATCTCAATCCAGACCTTCTGCCCCACTACTGCAATTGGTAGTGGTAACGGGATCGAGCAAGTCAAATCGCTGGACATTGTTCTGAGGTCGATAAACTGAGTACCACCAGCCTCAACTATCACCGGTTTGACGAGCCCGGCATCCTGATCAGCGATTTTCAGTACAGTCAGTTCCAACGCGGGGGACGTGATAGGCCTGACGCCACCCAATACGTCGTAGTCGATCACGACTTTACGACCGAGATTTTCCGCAACGAACTCTGGGCTCAACGTAAACCCGGCGCGATTATCCACATCCAGCGACTGCGGGACGAAAACCGGGGAACCGGCACCCGCTGTGCCTTTGACCCTCAACAGCACCTTAGTACCCGGGCGCGGGTCCGCCAGATGCACCCAGGCCACAGCGCCTTGATTGTTCTCCAGAGGATTGAGAATCCCACGCAGAGCGCGCCAAACCCTAGGCGCCTGCAATGCCAACTTCGGATCTCCTATAAACAGTTCGAGAGCACTCGAGGACTGCGGCAACGCGCCTGCCCGCTCAATCCACCAAAGCAAGCTGAAGAACTGATTCAAATAGCGCTCGATAGCGTGATCATCTAGCCAGAAATCAAGATTTTTACCTTCCTTTCCGTGATTGATCAGCAACCGATCTCGGTATACAACATCATTGTTATCTCCACGCCCCTCAACATGCACCACGTCCCCCAACCGAGTATCACTTGCTGCTGGAATCCGGATATCGGTGCCATAAGGCACATCTGCGGGCTTCAGCACACCTGCGACAACGCCGTCGACCGTCAGCCCTGGTAAAGTTGCGTCGAGATCATCTACCCGGGCGAGCAGCGTTCCGGAGACCAGCGCAGGATTTAAAGAGGGATCACTCACTTCAAAACAAATCGCAACAGAACCGTGTTTTAACAGGCCGATATCCTTCGCGGCGATGTTAAATGGTATGACTTTCCCTACCAGCCGGTCGCTGACGTTACGAAAAGTCTGATACAAATGCTCGCGCCCAGAGGCCGTCTTCCCCACCCAACTCAGCGTGACCCGGAATCCTTTTTTTATCCGCGCGTCGGGGCCGCATTCAACGACAGCTTGGGTCAATGAGGAATCCAGGAAGCCTCCGATGAGTTGCGGCATACGAGGTGCTGCCAAGCGCAAGCTTTCTCCGAGCACGCGAAGGAAATAACGCTCAGCCGGATCTTGCGTGCCGTCAGTTCTCGTACGCAAGTAATCCAGCCGCACCATGCTGTCAGCACTGACTCGCACAATTTCGTTTGGAATTTTGAAAGACTGGATACCCAGCCGAGTAATCGGCTGCTCTTCGCTGTGCTCGACCACCTCCCCATTTTCCGTTGTGGCCAGCCATCGGAGCAAAAGCTTCTCTCTCAACGCGAACCCCGGACGCGTAACGATCTCGACCGCGAGCTCATCAAAACCGACCTCATCAAGACCGACCTGATCTTTTTCGTTGGCCAGCGGAACGAACACCGGGTCCAGCCAATTAACGCCAGGATCACTGACAACCGTAGTGCGCTCGGAAAAACTACTGAAGTTCTCTACCTGATCCCTGAGTTGATAGACCAACACCGCGGGATTCGCTGGCCCCGCGTCCGCTATATGCTGCGGCGTAATGAAAACATCTACGGGCTTACCGACCTCGCTTTTAAGCACAGTGTGCTGGATCAATACGCCGTGAAAAAAGAGCGATAGAACATCCCCTTGGGTCATATCGAACCAAGGCAAAATGCTCGCCGTTACACCCTGCTCAGCGACTTCCTTATCGATTACCTTCCCGGGCGGTAGTTGCAACTGCGCAGGAGGGAGCCCCTGATGACCAGGATTATCCGGCTCCGGATCAATGCCACCGGGCGGCTGCGGTTTGGACCAGACATACATCTGCGCGCCCTCTGGGAGCTGACCGCTTTTCCGGGCAATTTCGTATCGCAGCAGATGCACGCCCGGGTAGAGCTTGTCTGCACGAATTCGCAACCCGATATCACGATTGCCGTGATCCAGAGGTAATACCGTTGAAGCAACCAGATTCGAGCCGACATACAAACGTATTGAATCCCCCTGGTCCATATTCAGATAAGCCTGAACCAACACCAGAAGACCTGCTGCACTAACGTGCAACATAGGCCCGTTAACGCCGACCTGAGCCGGTTCGAAATCAATGTTTTCGAACTGTCCCGGAATATAGGGAGGATTTAAAGCGGACGATCCAAAAACGCCTGTAGCGGGGAAGCAGAGGACATCGACCTGTGCATCGTCGATATCTTCCGCTATAGGCATCACCATTATCTGAATCATGAGAACTCTCCTGAACATTCTTGGAGCGTTCAGCTCCAAAACCTGGGAGTTCATTGAATGTTGCTGCAGGTGATTCGACCACTGTCAGAAGTAACAGGTGGAGGCGCTTTTCAGACCAAAGGTTGAATGTGTCGAAGTGCACGTTTTGGGGATGCAGTAGGAAAAAGAGCAGGAAAAAAGGAACAAATTTAGTTGACAGGTTCCACCCGAGCCTCCCCCCTTCCTCTTCAACCGGGAGCGCGATTTTTTTGTTTAAGCCCAATTCGACGAAACCGTTGAATAGTGTTTAAAGCCGTGTCCGCAAAGCCACGCGTCCTTGCGCCTTTGCCTACACGTACGCCAGAATCGGCCGGCTTGTGCGCTTTGGGGTCGGGTTCTATTGTGGGTCGGTCGCTGACGAATCAGCGATCGGGTTTAGCGACTCGGACCATCTCAGTGCACCAGCGTTCGTGGCTTCGTTGTGGGACTATTCGCCCGCAATTACGTTATGGCGGCTGTATGCGGGAGACCTTTGGGTCTACCGGGGTGCCTGTGACCGGTTCGCTAACCTGCGTACAGCTGCCACCTTCACTTGTTTAGCGACAGGGAAAGGGTGGCTCCATAACCTCAGGAGCCTCACCATGATCAAACCAACACCAAACCCGCCCGAAATCGACCCCACCTCGCCCTACGAATCCCTCGAATCAAGAAAACTCAACGAAGCCGCCGACCGCGCCCTCGATCACTATCTCTGCCCGCCCGGCTCCCCTCCACCTCCACGCAAGACCCGCGGGATGTACGCCGTTACCGCCGACTGCAAAAACGAGGAGCTGCTGGTCGATGCCTGCGAAACACTCGCCTCGGCCAGAACCATCGCCAATGACTTCGCCTACCTCTTGCCGGCGTCGCAGCGCAGGACGCTCTTGGGTGTCACGCAACTGATCATGCTCGGGGAGCTGGCAGTGAATCGGGTGCTGGCTAACCTGGAGTTGCCGCAGTAGTAGGCCCCTGTGACAAGCCTTGAATGAAGTGTTGTGGCTGCTGACGTCATCGCGGGCAAGCCCGCTCCCACAGTGATTCGTGGTGTGCACATACTTCCCAAACGACGTGAAACCTGTGGGAGCGGGCTTGCCCGCGATGGCGGTTTCAAAGCCAACACATATCTGCAGGCATAAAAAAACCGCCGCCCCGTTCAATCGGGGCGGCGGTTTTTTGCTTCACCAGAGTAGAGTCAGGAATCGCGGCGTAAATCCGGCGGGATCGGCAGGTCGTCCTTGAGCGGATCCGGGCGTTTGCCCTTGCCTGCGCGGTGCTGGCGGATCTGGTAGACGTAGGCCAGTACCTGAGCGACCGCCAAATACAGCCCACCAGGGATTTCTTCGTCGAGTTCGGTGGAGTAGTAGATCGAACGTGCGAGGGCCGGCGATTCGAGGAGCATGACGTTGTTGGCCACGGCGATTTCGCGGATTTTCAACGCGAGGAAATCACTGCCCTTGGCCAGCAGCAGCGGCGCCCCGCCCTTCTCCGAGTCGTACTTGAGCGCGACGGCGTAGTGGGTCGGGTTGGTGATGACCACGTCGGCATCCGGAATCGCCGCCATCATGCGCCGCTGCGACATCTCGCGTTGCAACTGACGAATGCGCTGCTTGACCTCGGGTTTGCCGTCCTGATCCTTGTGCTCGTCGCGCACTTCCTGTTTGGTCATCTTGAGCTTTTTGATGCTTTCCCAGATCTGCACCGGGACATCCACCGCGGCAATGATCGCCAAGCCGCAAGCCATCCACAACGAACTCCAGCCAACCAGTTGCAAGCTGTGGATGATCGCCCGGTCCAGCGGCTCATGGGCGATACGCAGCAGGTCGTCGACATCGTTCGACAACACCACCAGCGCCACCGCGAGAATGATCAGAAACTTGGCCAGGGCCTTGAGCAGCTCGATAACCGACTTCATCGAGAACATGCGCTTGATGCCGGCACCGGGGTTCATCCGGCTGAATTTCGGGGCCAGGGAACCCGCCGCGAACAACCAGCCTCCGAGGGCAATCGGGCCGATGATCGCTGCCAGCACCAGAGCGATCATGATCGGTTGAATCGCCACCAGCGCGATCAGTCCGGAGTGCATCAGGAACTTGCCCATGTAGGTCTGATCCATGATCTCTTCGCGCGTCAGCGTGAAGTTGATCCGCATCAGGTCCATCAACTCTTGCGCGAGCATGCCGCCGAAAATCAGCAGCGCGCAGGTACCGGTGACCATGATCGCCAGGGTATTGAGCTCTTTGGAGCGGGCGATCTCGCCCTTCTCACGGGAATCCTTTTTGCGTTTCTCCGTGGGGTCTTCTGTTTTGTCTTGACCGCTTTCGCTCTCAGCCATGACTCAGCGCGCCCGTGCCAGTTCGCGTAACCACTGCAAAGCCTCGGTGGCCAGCGGTTGGTACTGATTGAGAATATCCGCCAGCCCCACCCAGACAATGAACAGCCCGAGCACCAGGGTCAGCGGGAAACCGATGGAGAAAATATTCAGTTGCGGCGCGGCGCGAGTCATCACGCCAAACGCGATGTTGATCACCAGCAATGCAGTCACCGCAGGCAAAACCAGCAACAGTGAAGCGCCAAGCACCCAGCCGAGTTTAGTGGCCACGTCCCAATAATGCGTGACCGTCAGGCCACTGCCGACCGGCAGGGTGGTGAAGCTCTCGGTAATGACCTCGAACACCACCAAATGGCCGTTCATCGACAGAAACAGCAGGGTCACGAGCATGGTGAAGAACTGCCCGATCACTGCCACCGATACGCCGTTGGTAGGGTCGATCATCGAGGCGAAGCCCATACCCATCTGCACCGCGACGATCTGACCGGCGATGGCGAACGCCTGGAAAAACAGCTGGAGAGAAAAGCCGAGCAATGCGCCGATCAGAATCTGCTCGGCAATCAGCAGCAACCCGCTCAAATCCAGCGGACTCACTGCCGGCATCGGCGGCAAACCCGGCGTGATCACCACAGTGATTGCCAATGCCAGATACAGACGCACGCGCTTGGGAACGAGGGTCGTACCAAAGACCGGCATCACCATCAGCAGCGAGCCGATGCGAAACAGCGGCAACATGAAGCTCGCCACCCAGGTACTGATCTGAGTGTCGGTCAACTGCAACAGCGACTGCATGACTTAGCCGATCACCAGCGGAATGTTTTTGTACAACTGGATGATGTACTCCATGAAGGTCTGCACCATCCATGGGCCGGCGACGATCAGGCTCACCAGCATCACCAGCAGACGCGGCAGGAAGCTCAGGGTCTGTTCGTTGATCTGCGTGGCCGCCTGAAACATCGACACCAACAGACCCACCAGCAAGCTCGGCACTACCAGAATCGCCACCATCATGGTGGTCAGCCACAAGGCTTCACGAAAGATATCGACGGCGACTTCTGGCGTCATGGCGAAACACCTCCGAAACTGCTGGCCAGGGTGCCGATGATCAGCGCCCAGCCATCCACCAGCACGAACAGCATGATTTTGAACGGCAGGGAAATGATCAGCGGCGAGAGCATCATCATACCCATGGCCATCAGCACGCTCGCGACCACCAGGTCGATGATCAGGAACGGAATGAAGATCATGAAGCCGATCTGGAACGCGGTTTTAAGTTCGGAGGTAACGAACGCAGGCACCAGAATGGTCAGCGGCGCCGCATCCGGAGTGGCGATATCGGTACGCTTGGACAGGCGCATGAACAGCTCCAGATCGCTGGAGCGGGTCTGCGCGAGCATGAAGTCCTTGATCGGCACCTGAGCTTTTTCCACCGCTTGCTGCGCGGTGAGTTTTTCCGCGAGATACGGTTGTAGCGCATCGTTGTTCACCCGGTCGAACACCGGCGCCATGATGAACATCGTCAGGAACAGCGCCATGCCCGTGAGGATCTGGTTCGACGGCGTCTGTTGCAGGCCGAGGGCCTGACGCAGGATCGAGAACACGATGATGATTCGCGTGAAACTGGTCATCAGGATCACGGCCGCCGGAATGAAGCTCAGGGCGGTCATGATCAGCAAAATCTGCAAGCTGACCGAATATTCCTGCGCGCCGTCGGCGTTGGTGCCCAGCGTGATCGCCGGAATCTGCAACGGATCGGCGGCCAGTGCCAGCGGCGCGGCCAGCATCAGGGCCAGGGTCAAGACGATGCGCAACGCACCCATTACTTCGTATCCTTTTGATCCTTGCCGAGAATCTTCAACAGATGCTGGGCAAATTCCGGGGTCGCTTTTTCAGGGGGGCTCGATACCACGACCGGCTCCTTGAGCACGTGCAGCGCGGTGATGGTGCCCGGGCTCAGACCGAGCAGAATCTGCTCGTTACCGACCTGCACCAGCAGCAAACGGTCACGCGGGCCGAGTGCCCGCGAGGCGATCAGATCGATCACCTGGCCTTTGCCCGCAGGCCCGGCCTGCTGCACGCGGCGCATCAGCCAGGCGAGGAAGAAGATCAACCCCACGACCAGCAACAGCCCCAACACCAACTGAGTCAGTTGCCCGGCGACGCTGCCGCTGACGGCGGGAACGGCGGCAGCCGCAGCCGTGGCGCTCACAGCCGGCTCGGCCGCCAGCACACTGAACGGCAACGCCAGCACTGCGCCGAGCACACAACCGAGAAGCTTTTTCACTCAGCGCAGCTTCTTGATGCGTTCGCTTGGGCTGATCACGTCAGTCAGGCGGATGCCGAACTTCTCGTTGACCACAACCACTTCGCCGTGCGCGATCAGCGTGCCGTTGACCAGCACATCGAGCGGCTCACCGGCCAGACGATCGAGTTCAATCACCGAACCCTGGTTGAGTTGCAGCAGGTTGCGGATGTTGATGTCGGTGCTGCCGACTTCCATCGAGATCGATACCGGAATGTCGAGAATCACATCCAGGTTCGGGCCATCCAGGGTCACTGGATCGTTGTTCTTCGGCACGCTGCCGAACTCTTCCATCGGCATACGCGAACCGCTGGATGCGTCGGCAGCCAGCAGTGCGTCGATTTCGGATTGGCCGTCGCCGGTTTCTTCCAGGGCAGCAGCCCATTCATCAGCCAGAGCCTGGTCGTCCTGGGCGTTCATATCGTCGTTCATCGTGTGTCCTCGGCGGGCAACAATTCAGTTAAATGCGTAGGGGGTGTTGCGCCGCTTCAGCGACGCTCGATCGGCTCGATCACTTGCAACGCGAGGTTGCCTTTGTGCGAGCCCATCTTGACCTTGAAGGCCGGCACGCCGTTGGCGCGCATGATCATTTCTTCCGGCATCTCGACCGGGATCACATCCCCCGGCTGCATGTGCAGGATGTCGCGCAGCTTGAGCTGACGACGAGCAACGGTGGCACCAATCGGTACATCGACGTCGAGCACGTCCTGGCGCAGGGCGTTGACCCAGCGCTCGTCCTGATCGTCGAGATCGGACTGGAAACCGGCGTCGAGCATTTCGCGCACCGGCTCGATCATCGAGTACGGCATGGTCACGTGCAGATCGCCGCCGCCGCCATCGAGTTCGATGTGGAAAGTCGAAACCACAATTGCTTCGCTCGGGCCGACGATGTTGGCCATGGCCGGGTTCACTTCCGAGTTGATGTACTCGAAGTTGACTTCCATGATCGCCTGCCAGGCTTCTTTCAGATCGACGAAAGCCTGCTCCAGCACCATGCGCACTACGCGCAGTTCGGTCGGGGTGAATTCACGCCCTTCGATCTTCGCGTGACGGCCGTCGCCGCCAAAAAAGTTGTCCACCAGTTTGAACACCAGTTTGGCGTCCAGAATGAACAGCGCGGTGCCGCGCAACGGTTTGATCTTGACCAGGTTGAGGCTGGTCGGCACGTACAGCGAGTGCACGTATTCGCCGAACTTCATCACCTGCACGCCACCGACAGCAACGTCCGCCGAGCGGCGCAGCATGTTGAACATGCTGATGCGGGTGTAACGGGCAAAACGCTCGTTGATCATTTCCAGAGTCGGCATGCGTCCGCGGACGATGCGATCCTGGCTGGTCAGGTCGTAGCTTTTGACACTGCCGGGTTCGGCAGCGTTATCGGTCTGTACCAGACCATCGTCGACGCCATGCAGCAACGCATCGATTTCATCCTGGGACAGCAGATCCTGCACGGCCATGTCGTGTTCCTACTGCAGTACGAAATTAGTGAAAAGCAACTGTTCGATCACCACTTTGCCCAGCTCTTTCTGCGCCACTTCCTGCACGCTCGCTGTAGCCTTCTGGCGCAACATCTCCTGACCGACCGGCGTCGCCAATGTGGCGAAATCCTGACCGGAGAAGAGCATGACCAGGTTGTTGCGGATCACCGGCATGTGCACTTTGAGCGCTTCCAGATCAGCCTGATTGCGCCCGAGCATGGTGATGCTCACCTGCATGTAGCGCTGACGCCCGTTCTGCGTGTAGTTGGCCACGAAGGCCGGAGCCATCGGCTCGAAAATCGCTGGCTGTTTGCCCACCGGGCCAGCCTCGGCTGCTTCGGCCGGTTTACTCTGAGCGCTGTGCATGAAGAACCAGGTCGCCCCCACGGACGCGCCGATCGCCAGCAGCAACCCCAGCACGATCACGATGATCATCTTGAGTTTGCCTTTGGTTGCCGGGTCTTTTACCGCTGGTGCTGCTTCGCTCTTCGCCATGCCAATAATCCGTCACTAATCGGGTTTTCACAGTCGCACGGCTAGGCAAGAGCAAGTGTTATGCCAGAAGTGTCGGAGGGGTGATCTGGAGAGCAGCACATAACAAATGTGGGAGCTAGCCTGCTAGCGATGGCGGCACCCCAGTCAACTGAGATGTTGACTGCCAGGGCCTCATCGCCAGCAGGCTGGCTCCCACAGTTTTACGCGGTGTGTCAGGCGTAATAATCGACGGCGCTGGTGCCGATCACGCTGGTGGTCTGCGCAGCAGCTTCAGCCACGCTGGCCGCCGCCAATTCTTCATCGGCCGAATCCAGACGACCGCCGGAAGCGCTGGTGCGACCACCCTGCCCCTGCTGCGCCTGTTCCTGGCCCTGCCAGCCACGCCCCTGATCGGCAACGTTGACGTCGACCTGGCCCATGCCCTGCTGGACGAACATGTCGCGCAGACGATGCATCTGGCCATCGAGGGCTTCACGCACGCTTGGATGGGCGCTCATGAAGGTGATTTGCGTCTGCTGATCCGGAACCATGTTCACGCGAATATCCAGCCGCCCGAGCTCGGCCGGCTGCAACTGGATATCGGCCGCCTTCAGATTGACGCTCGACAGGTACATGACGCGGTTGACCACTTCTTCGGTCCAGCCGCTCTGGTGCATGGCGATCGGCTGATTCACCGGCACGGCATTCGCGGTTTTCGGCGTGGCCGCCTGAGTCAGCGCCGCCAGACGGTTGGCGAAGTCATCGACGCGCGTATCAGTGGTCGCCGATTTCAAGTCTTTCAAGCCATCGTCGAGCAGACCGCTGAAGGCCTTTTCACCGCCCTGACTGGTGCTGTCCTTGTCCGCCTGCACATTGAGCATGCTGGCCATGCCGGTGGCAAAGGTCTGCGCGGCGGTCAATTCACCGTCGGCTTGTGCCTGATTGGCGGCAGCTTTGGGCTGCGCCTGGCTGGAAGCGGAGATGTGCCCACTCTGCTCCATCGCCATGCGCACGGCCGGCAACGCATCAAGCGGGTCGGCCTCGGGATCGAATCCGCTGTCGCCAGTGGCCGCTGGGTCTTTGACGATCCCCGGCAATACCGCGACCAGTGGTGTTTCAACCTCAGGCTTGGCCGAGGCGTCGACTACCGGAGCCGACACAACTGGCGGCGTGACCTGCGGCTGCACGGTGGCTATCAGCGCGGGATCCAGCGTCGGATCAACCGGAGCCGTGTCGGCAACTGGGGTTTGCGCGGTGTCAGTCGAGTCGTCGCTGGCGGCTTTATCTTCAGTCGCCGCTGCCGGTTTGTCGGCGGGCAAGGCATTGCCGCTATCGGCAACGGCTGGCTCAGAGGCGGCAGACTGTTCCGTGCTGATATCCTTTTTGCCGCTGTCGTCGGAAGCCTTGTCACGCGCGGTTTTCTGCGTACTGTCGGCAGACACTGAAGGCTTGTTCTGACCTTGGTCGGCGAACACCTTAGCGAAGCCGGAAGCCTTGTCCCCGGGCTCTGCGGCCACTGCCGATGGTTTGGCAGAGGCGGCTTGCGCCTTGGCCTGGGCGGCGGTCTGAAGAAAAATGTTGGGACTTGCAGGCATGACACGGTCTCCGCTGCACTGGGATCGTAGGTACAGGTACCAGAGATGGTTGCAAGCGTCGGGCCAGTTTCGCCGGGCGCTGTATAAAAGCGCCGGGCGGTTGACTCAATGGGCGTGGGAACGCAGGCGTTCAGCCTCATAAACCGGGCGCACTTCGCCGAACTCGCTATGGATGTCGGCCACCAGCTTGAGGATTTCGGAGGGACTTTTGTCTCTCGCGTGCTGTTCCAGCTCCTGGCACAGCTCGGCGAGGCGGGTTGCGCCCATATTGCTGCTGCTGCCCTTGAAGCTATGGGCGACGGAAGACAACACCTCGGCGTCGGCCGTCTGCTGCAATTCGCGCAGGCGATTGTCGGAGTCGACGAGGAAGGTATCCAGCAATTCCGGATAAGCCTCCTCCATGACCTCGTGCAACGTGTTGAGCACGTCGCGATCCACATGTTTATCAGCCACTTGCTCACTCCTTGATCAAGAATGCGCGGATTATGCCAGAGCTTCCCAGAAAAACTCCACGCGGGCACTGCGACCATCGTCGGACCAGCCAGCATTTGCGGCCAGTTGCCGCACAAGGCTGACCCCACGGCCCGACAGACGGACACCATCCAGCGGCCGCTCCATCACGCGCGCCACATCAAAACCCTTGCCGCTGTCCTCGACCCGCACCACCAGGCAACCGCCCGCACCCTGCGGCGTGATCTGCAAATGCACGCGCACGTAACCATCCTGCAAAGCCTCAAGGCGCGCATTGCGTTGTTCATAGTAGCGGGCGAATCCCGAGGCATCGCGCTTGAGGCTGGAATCCAGACCGAGCACGCCATGCTCCAGCGCATTCGAATAGAGTTCGGCGAGCACGCTGTACAGCGCTCCGCTCTGAGCGCGCAGGCCATGGACTTCCATCATCAGTTGCAGCAAGAACGGCAACGGGTTGAAACGCTTGAGCGTGGCGCCACGGAACTCGAAACTCACCGACCAGTCCAGCGGACACGACTGGCCGCTGTCGGAGTACACCGGCGCCGACGGGTTGAGCCGCACCGCGTCAAGCAGGCTGACTTCGACCATGCTCACATCGTCACGCGCCTCGCCGCGAAAATCCTGCAATGCCTGCTCGATCTCTTCGAACAGGCGATCCGGCTGGCGATTGGCGGCAAACACTTGCTGTAAACGCTCGACACCAAACAACTGGTCATTGGCGTCACAGGTGTCGATCACCCCGTCGGACAACAAAAACACCCGATCCCCCGCCGCCATCGAGTGCACTTCGGTGCGATCGTCAAACATCTGCGGGCTGAGTACGCCGAGCGGCAAGTGCCGCGCCGCCAGCGGTGTGCGCTCTCCCGTGGCGATACGATGCAAGTAGCCGTCGGGCATGCCACCGTTCCACACCTCGACCGATCGCCGTTGAACACTCAGACACAGCAGCGTCGCACAACAGAACATATCGACCGGCAGGATGCGCTTGAGCTTGGCGTTCATCTCGCGCAGGGTTTCCGCCAGGCCGTAGCCCTTGGCGGTCATGCCGTAGAACACTTCGGCCAGCGGCATGGCACCGACCGCCGCCGGCAGACCGTGGCCAGTGAAATCGCCGAGCAGCACGTGCATATCACCCGCCGGGGTGTAGGCCGCCAGCAGCAAGTCGCCGTTGAACAGCGCATAGGGCGATTGCAGGTAGCGGATGTTCGGCGCGCTCAGGCAACCGGAGTGCGCGACTTTGTCGAATACCGCTTTGGCGACGCGTTGCTCATTGAGCAAATAGTCATGGTGCCTGGCGATCAGGTCGCGCTGTTGCAGCACCGTCGCCTGCAAGCGACGCAAGCGATCCATCGCCTTGATTTTGGCGGACAGGATCACCTGGTTATAGGGCTTCGCCAAAAAGTCGTCACCACCGGCATCCAGACACCGGGCCAACGCTTCGCTTTCGGTCAGCGAGGTGAGGAAGATGATCGGCACCAAGGTTTCGCCGGCCAGCGCCTTGATCTGGCGCGCCGCTTCGAAGCCATCCATCACCGGCATCATCGCGTCCATCAACACCAGTTGCGGTTGCTGACTGCGGAACAGTTCGATCGCTTCGGCGCCATTGGCGGCCGTCAGCACCGAATGCCCCTGACGACGGACGATGGTCGACAACAGCAGGCGATCAGCGGCACTGTCCTCGGCGATCAGGATCGTCAGCGGCTCTTGCGCCTGCACGGTCGTCAACTGATGTTGAAGAGTTTGTCGAAATTGGAGATGGCAAGGATCTTGCGCACGTCGGAGTTGCTGTTGATCACCCGCACATTCGAACTTTCGCCACCGGCATGGTCACGCAGCAACAGGAGCATGCCCAGCGCCGAGCTGTCGAGGTAGGTGGCCTCTTTCAGATCGACGACGATGGATTCAGGTTTTTTATTGAGTCGCTCGTAGGACTCGCGAAATTCTTGATGGCGACCGAAATCGAATCGACCCTTGACCGAAATCGTCAGTTCTTGCCCATCCGCAGATACTTCTGTAACGACTGACATTGTCTGGCTTCCTTGTCATGAACAAACCTGTACAAGGTTTAGCACCTGGTATGGGTTGGGGCAAGGAGCAAGCAAGATCAAAAAACATCACGCCGTGGCAGGCGCTGGGATAATTCGTCGAGCAGCTTCTGCTCGCGCTTGTCTTCGGCGCGCTGCGCTTCGTCGCGGTAGCGCTGGACCAGTTTGCGCAAGCCTTCGACCCGGGCGAACGCCTGTTGCCAGGCATCACGCGCCTTATCGAGGTTGTTTTGATGCCATTGCAGACTTTGCCGCTGCTGATCGACCGCGGTGTCGAGTTGCGCGAGAAAGCCCTGAAAACCCAGCAGCCATTGGCCGGACACGCCAGTGCTGCCGCGTACGATCCACTGTTCCGAGTAATCCAGACGAAAGGCGTTGAGGTCGGCGAGTTTGCTTTCGGCAACCTTGACCTGGCCCTGGAAATGACCGAGGCGCAGCACGGCGGTTTTCTCGGCCTTTTCAGCCATGTCCACCACCGGGGCCAGACGTGCAGCGCGGCTCAGGGCCATGACCGGTTACCCGCCGGCCGCAGGCGCGAAAATCGTTTCGAGGTAAGCCTCGCTCTCGCCCAGGCTGATCTTGTCGTTCAAGCCTTGGCGCAGGTAGCGCACCAACTGCGGTTGCAGGGAAATCGCCAGATCGGTCTCGCGATCGCCGCCAGCGACATAGGCGCCAACGCTGATCAGATCGCGACTCTGTTGATAGCGCGACCACAGTTGTTTGAAGTATTGCGCGCGCCGCATATGCTCGACCGAGACTACCGCCGGCATGACCCGGCTGATCGACGCTTCGATATCGATGGCCGGATAGTGACCTTCTTCGGCCAGACGCCGCGACAGCACGATGTGTCCGTCGAGTACGCCTCGGGCGGCGTCGGCAATCGGGTCCTGCTGGTCATCGCCCTCGGATAACACGGTGTAGAACGCGGTAATCGAACCGCCGCCCTTCTCCGCATTACCGGCGCGTTCCACCAGTTTCGGCAGTTTGGCGAACACCGACGGCGGGTAACCCTTGGTCGCTGGCGGTTCGCCAATGGCCAAGGCGATTTCCCGCTGCGCCTGAGCGAAACGGGTCAGTGAATCCATCAGCAACAGGACGTTCTTGCCCTTGTCGCGGAAATACTCGGCGATGCGCGTGCAATACATCGCCGCACGCAGACGCATCAGCGGCGCATCGTCCGCAGGCGACGCCACGACGACGGAGCGCTTGAGGCCTTCTTCACCGAGGATGTGCTCGATGAATTCCTTGACTTCGCGACCGCGCTCACCAATCAGGCCGACGACGATGATGTCGGCCTCGGTGAAGCGCGTCATCATGCCCAGCAATACCGATTTACCCACGCCAGTACCGGCGAACAGACCGAGACGCTGACCGCGACCGACCGTCAACAAACCGTTGATCGAACGAATGCCCACGTCCAGCGGCTCGCTGATCGGATCACGGTTGAGCGGGTTGATCGTCGGGCCGTCCATCGGCACCCAGTCCTCGGCTTTCATGCCGCCCTTGCCGTCCAGCGCGCGACCGGCGCCGTCGAGTACGCGACCGAGCATGCTCATGCCCATCGGCAAGCGACCGGTGTCGACCATTGGCACTACACGGGCGCCAGGGGCGATACCGGCGACGCTGCCAACCGGCATCAGGAAGACTTTGTTGCCGGAGAAGCCCATGACTTCGGCTTCAACCTGCGAAGGGTGATAGCTGTCGTCGTTGATCACCATGCAGCGCGTGCCCATGGCGGCGCGCAGGCCTTCGGCTTCGAGGGTCAGGCCGACCATGCGTAGCAGGCGCCCTTCGAGAATCGGCGCAGCAGCTATTTCGACGGCCTCGGCATAACTGCCCAGGCGTTTGGCGAAACTGGTGCGATCAAGGCGCATCGGCTTGGTCCGCGAGCGGCTCTTCGGCGACGGCAGCCGGTTTGACGGCTTCAGGCAATTCCAGGCTCAGGTCCGGCTCGGCCGGGTGCAGCGCTTGTTCGTGCAACTGGTCGAACAGCTTGGCCATGACCTGGCTGACGCGGGTTTCGATGCTCGCGTCGATCCGGCTGTGCTCGGTTTCGACCCGGCAACCGCCCGGCAGCAAGGCTTCGTCTTCAACGATGCGCCAGGTTTCCTCATGACGCTCGCGCAGGGCTTTGACCTGCTCGAAATCCTGCGGATTGACGTACAGCCGCACGTTGCCCACGCCCAGCGGCAACAGCTTGAGGGCGTCGCGCATGACGTGTTCGATCTGCGTCGAGTCGATGGCCAGTTCGCGCTGAATCACCTGTTTGGTGATGTGCTGCACGAGGTCGACCAGCGATTTTTCGATCTGCGTGTCTTGCTCGGCAATTGGCTCGAACAGGTTCGCCATCAGTTGCTCGAGGCTGGCGACTTTCGCCGCCAGCGCCACTTCGGCTTCCTGGCGCACCTTTAAAGTGGTGCTGTGAAAACCTTCCTTCTCGCCGGTAGCGAAGCCCTCGTTGTAAGCCTCCTGACGGATGCTTTCGAGTTCTTCCAGGGTCAGTGGCTGGACTTCTTCCAGCGGCACTTCTTCCATTTCCGGCGGTTCAGGCTCGGGTTCCGGCTCAGGTTCGGGTTTCGGCGGATCGAAGCTGGGGATGGCCCAGGTTTCGAAACCGCGGACATCGCGGGCACGGATCAGATCCGTCACATCGTCGTCGTGCTTGTCCATGGGCTTAGATCATTTCCTCGCCGCCCTTGCCACCGAGCACGATTTCTCCGGCTTCGGCCATACGGCGGGCGATGGTGAGGATTTCCTTCTGCGCGGTTTCGACATCGCTGACGCGCACCGGGCCTTTGGCCTCGAGGTCGTCGCGCAACAGTTCGGCCGCACGCTTGGACATGTTCTTGAAGATCTTTTCTTTGACGCCTTCGTCCGAACCCTTGAGGGCCAGCACCAGCACGTCCGAGGACACTTCGCGCAGCAACGCCTGAATGCCACGGTCGTCGACGTCGGCGAGGTTGTTGAACACGAACATGAGGTCTTCGATCTGACCGGACAGGTCTTCGTCGACTTCGCGGATCGAGTCCATGAGCTGACCTTCGATCGAGCTGTCGAGGAAGTTCATGATGTCCGCCGCACGCTTGATGCCACCCAGGGTGGTGCGCGAGGCATTCGAGTTGCCGGAGAACTGTTTCTCGAGAATCTGGTTCAATTCTTTCAGCGCGGCAGGCTGCACGGTGTTCAACGACGAGACGCGCAGGATGATGTCCAGACGCACTTTGTGGTCGAAGTTGCCGAGCACTTCACCGGCCTGATCGGGGTCGAGGTACGCGACCACGATGGCTTGAATCTGCGGGTGCTCGTAACGGATCACGTCCGCCACGGCGCGCGGTTCCATCCACTTCAGGCTGTCCAGGCCGCTGGTGTTGCCACCCAGCAGAATCCGGTCGATCAGGCCGTTGGCTTTGTCTTCGCCCAACGCCTGAGTGAGCATTTTGCGCACGTAGTCGTCGGAGCCGACCCCGAGGCTGGTCTGGTCGCCGACGATGTCGACGAACTCGCTCATCACCTGCTCGACCTGCTCGCGGTGGACGTTGCCCATTTGGGCCATCGCCACACCGACACGCTGAACCTCTTTGGGGCCCATGTGGCGCAGCACTTGGGCGGCGTCGGTCGAACCCAGGGACAGCAGCAGAATCGCGGCTTTATCGACCCGGGACAATTTGGCGACGGCGGCTCGGTTATCACTCATCTGCGTTAATCCACTCTTTCACGACCTGGGCCACACGACCCGGATCTTCTGCCACCAGACTCTTGATTGCGTTCAACTGTGCGTCATAGCCTTCGCTCGGGCTCGGCAGCAAGATGCTGGTCGGGCCGCCGAGGCTTACGCGATCGTTCGACAGTTCGCCGTCCAGACCGCCCATGCCACCCAGTTCCATGTCGCCGCCCAGACCGGCCAGCTCCTTGGATTTGCCGCCACCGGTGATGTTGTTGAGCACCGGACGCAGCACGCCGAACACCAGCACGAGGATGAACAACACACCCAGCACTTGTTTGACGATGTCCCAGAACCATGGCTGGGAGTAGAACGGAATATCGGCAATCACTTCGCCGCGCTCGGCGGAGAACGGCATGTTGATCACGCTGACGCTGTCGCCACGGCTGGCGTCGAAACCGACGGCGTCTTGCACCAGGCGCGTGAAGCGCGCCAATTCGTCGGTGGTCCACGGCGCACGCGTGGTCTCGCCGTTGGCTGCGTTGACCTTGACCTGATCGTCGACCACCACCGACACCGACAGACGATTCAGGCGACCCTGCTGCTGTTTGGTGTGGCTGATGGAGCGGTCGAGTTCGAAGTTCTTGGTGGATTGCTGACGCTTGTCTGCCGGGTACGGTGCGAGCATTGGCTGGCCGGTGGCCGGGTCCATGATCTGCTGACCGTTGGCATCGACCAAGGGCTGACCCGGCTGCACCATGCTCGCCGGCGCGGCTGCGCCACCGGTGGTTTGCGGGGCCGAGGCTGGCGCTGGCGGCTGGTTGCTCAGAGCACCCGGTACGCCTTGCGGGCCATTGCTGGCGGTGCGTTGTTCGTTGACCGACTGTTCGCTGCGCAACGCCGGTTGGTCCGGGTTGAACTGCTCGGCGGTCGATTCGACGGCGCTGAAATCGACGTCGGCCGAGACTTCAGCCTTGTAGCGATCGTTACCCAGTACCGGTTGCAGAATGTTGTGCACGCGCTGGGTAAGCATGCTTTCCATGCGGCGGCTGTAATCGAACTGCTTGCCGGCCATGGTCATTTCGGAGTTTTCCGCCTGATCCGAGAGCAGCGTGCCCTTCTGATCGACGACGGTGATCTGCGATTTGCTCAACTCGGGAACCGAGGTTGCGACCAGGTTGATGATCGCCACCACCTGGCCTGGCTCCAGCGAACGACCGGAGTATAGCTCGACCAATACCGAAGCACTTGGCTTGCGCTCGTCACGCACGAACACCGAGCTCTTCGGAATCGCCAAATGCACGCGCGCGCCCTTGACGTTGTTCAGACTGGAAATGGTGCGCGCCAGTTCGCCTTCGAGGCCGCGACGATAACGGGTCGCTTCCATGAACTGGCTGGTGCCCAGACCCTGTTCCTTGTCGAGGATTTCAAAACCGATGTTGCCATCGCTGGGAGTGACACCAGCGGCCGCGAGCTTGAGCCGCGCACGGGACAGGTCATCGGCCTTGACCAGCAAGGCACCGGAGTTCGGTTCGACGGTGTAGGGAATGTCGGCGGCGGCTAGGGTATCCATGACCTGCTTGGCGTCCATCCCGGCCAGGCTGCCGTACAGAGGACGGTAATCCGGCTGCTGCGACCACAGCACCACGGCAAAGCCAATCGCCACGCTCGCAGCCAGGCCGACCAACAGGCCCACCTGACGCAGCACGGTCATCTCGGAGAGGTTTTCCAGGAAGGACAGGCCGAAAAGCGGCGGTTTGCCGTCAATCGGGGTGGCCTTGGCCGGAACGTTATCGGCGACTGCTTCTGCCATGACTCAATCTCGTCCTTATACCGGCATCTGCATGATGTCTTGATACGCCTGAACCAACTTGTTGCGTACTTGGGTCAGCGCCTGAAACGACACGCTGGCTTTCTGCGAGGAAATCATCACGTCCGTCAGATCGACGCCGCTTTTACCGATTTCGAACGCATTGGCCATCTGGGAGGAGGCCTGCTGGGTATCGCTGACTTTGTTGATCGCCTGACCGAGCATGTCGGAAAAGCTGCTGCCGGACATTTCCGGGACAGCGGCCGATTTCGGCGCAGACATGGCGTCCATTTGCATGGCGCGCATGTCCAGCATCAACCGATTAAATTCAATACCTTGGCTCATGGTCTACTCTCTTGGGCGGCCCGCAATTTTTTGACACTCACTCGGCGGGTACACAGGTGTTAGCAACAAGGGTGCCAGCTCTCGGCCGGCGCTTTCAGAAATACCGCTCAAACGTTTCGCAGTGATTCAGATGGCGAACAGATACGCCTCGACATCCATCCCCGCATCACGCATTTGCGCCAGTTTGTAGCGCAGCGTGCGTGGGCTGATTCCGAGTTTTTCCGCCGCCTCTTTGCGCCGGCCACGCTCGGCGCGCAGGGTGTCGATGATCATTTGAAACTCATGCCGACGCAGGTCATCGCCCAGCGCGCCGGGCGCATCGGACTCGATTTCGATGTCGCGAACCACCGATTGCGCAGCTGCCGCCACCGGCAATGCCGCAAATGTCACTGCACCGGCAAGACAGAAATCCTGCGGCTGGATCAACCCGCCCTGCTGCAAGATCAACGCGCGTTGAATTGCGTTGTCCAGTTCCCGCACATTGCCCGGCCACGGATATCCGGTCAGACACGCGCATGCCTCAGGCGAGAGTTTCGCTGCTGCGTGCTTCATTTTATTGACGTGTTTGGCCAACAGCCTTTCAGCCAGCGGCAGGATATCGGCAGTTCTTTCGCGAAGTGGACGCCAGGCCAGGGGAAATACCGACAGACGGTAAAAAAGATCTTCACGAAAGCGCCCCGCCGCCACTTCACCGGCCAAATCACGGTTGGTGGTCGCGACCACGCGGATGTCGAGGCTGATCGGCTTGCGCGCGCCGACTCGCTCGACTTCGCGCTCTTGCAGCACCCGCAGCAACTTGGCCTGCAGGCCCAGCGGCATTTCGGAAATCTCATCGAGCAGCAACGTGCCGCCATCGGCCTGTTCGAACTTGCCGGCCTGCGCCGCGATGGCGCCGGTGAACGAACCTTTTTCGTGACCGAACAGTGTCGCTTCGAGCATGTTGTCGGGAATCGCTGCGCAGTTGATCGCAATGAATGGCTGCGTGGCACGATGCGATTGCTGATGGATGTAGCGCGCCAGCACTTCTTTGCCGGTGCCGGACTCGCCAGAGATCAAAACTGTCGAATCACTGCGTGCCACGCGCGCGGCCAATTCGAGTAACTGTGCTGACGCAGGTTCGACCGCAATCGGGCCTTCGCCTTCAATTGCACCGATGCTGCCCAACGCATGCCGCGCCACCAGATCCAGCAGCGCCTTGGGTTCAAACGGCTTGACCAGATAATCCGCCGCACCCTGACGCATGGCATCGACCGCACGCTCGACCGCGCCATGAGCGGTCATCAACAGCACCGGCAATTGCGGCTGACGTGCGCGCAACAGGCACAGCAACTGATGGCCATCCATGCCCGGCATGTTGACGTCGCTGAGCACCAGACTGAACGGCTCACGCTCCACGGCTTTCAGTGCCTCTTCGGCCGAACCGACCGCGTGGTAGTCATGGCCGGCGAGCAGCAGCGTATCCGCCAGTGCTTCACGCAGCGCGCGGTCATCCTCGACCAGCAAAACCTTGATGCCCATATTTTTTACTCAGCTCCGTGTACAGCGCAAAACAGCGGCAGGATCACCTGCGCGCAGGTGCCGCGCCCGACCCGCGAGCGCAGCTGCAATTCTCCCTGATGGGCACGCGCCACCGCTTTGACCACGGTCAGTCCGAGGCCGGTGCCGGTGACTTTGGTGGTGAAAAACGGCTCACCGAGGCGCGCCAGCACCACTGGATCGATACCGCTGCCGCTGTCACTCACGCTCAGACGCAGAGTGTTGTCGCGGGTGTAGCAATGCACTTTCAGGCGCACTGCACCGGCGCTGGCCTGAATCGCGTTTTCGATCAGATTGAGAATCGCCCCGACCAGTGTGTCGCGGTTGCACAGCAACTCGCCGGCATGGCTGTCGCACTGCCAGCGGATTGGCAGGTCCTGGACGTGGGTCGACGCCGCAGACTGCAGGGCCTGCATCAAAGCAGTCGGTGTGATGCGGTCGGTCATTGGCAACTCGCCGCGAGCGAACACCAGCATGTCGCGCACTTGATGCTCCAGCTCGTGCAGTCGCTCCTTGAGCCGCCCGGCAAAGCGCTGCTGCGTGGCGACCGGCAGTTCCTGCTCGGTCAGATGACTGGCGTAGAGCAACGCGGCAGACAGCGGCGTGCGGATCTGATGCGCCAGCGAAGCGACCATGCGCCCCAACGACGACAGACGTTCGTGGCGCGCCAGTTGATCTTGCAGATGACGGGTTTCAGTCAGGTCGTTGAGCAGCACCAACTGCCCCGGCTCGGCATCCAGCGAGCGCGTGGCAATCGACAGGCGTCGACCGTTCTTCAGAGAGATTTCGTGGCCGTCGTCTTCACGCGGCGCGAAGCAGCGGGCAATCACGTGACGCCACAACTCGCCTTCCAGCGGCAAACCCAGCAGTTCGGTGGCGGTCGGGTTGGCTTCGCAGACGACACCGTGCCCATCGATGACGATAACGCCACCAGGCAACAGATCGAGGAGGTTTTGCAGACGGTTGGCCAGGCGTTCTTTTTCCGCCAGCTCTTGCATGCGCTGGGCACTGACCACAGCCAGCTCGCCCTTGAGCTCGGTCACCCGTGCTTCAAGCATGCTGTAGGAGTCGGTCAACTGGCTGGACATCTGATTGAACAGCGCGAAGGCCTGCTCAAGTCCCTGACGGCTCGCCTGTTCTGCGCACGGCAGCTGCGCCGAAGAGTCGGCAACTGGAGACATCTGGGAGGCTTGGGGCATTGTGCTCACTCGCTTGGCTGACCGTCAGTTAAACGGAACGTTGCGAGGGCTATAGCAATACCCGTGCCTAAAAAAAACTGCTTATAAATGAAGCAGTTGAAAAACAGGCGTCAATCCTCCGCCTGTTCATCTCCGTCGCGCCGGCTCATGCCGTACTTGCGCATCTTCTCCACCAGCGTAGTGCGGCGAATGCGTAAGCGTTCAGCGGCGCGCGCCACAATGCCATTGGCATCGTCGAGCGCTTGCTGGATCAGGCCCTGCTCCAGACCACCGAGGTAATCTTTCAAGTCCAGACCTTCCGGCGGCAACATGGCGTTGGCGGAGAAGTCCGGCGTATGGCCGTTGATCGCTACGCGTTCTTCAAGATCACTGCGCAGGCTGTCGACCAGTTGCTCGTCCTCGTCATCGACGTAGCGGAATTTCTTCGGCAACTCGACCACACCGATCACCCCGTACGGATGCATGATCGCCATGCGTTCCACCAGGTTGGCCAGCTCACGGACGTTGCCCGGCCAGCCGTGACGGCACAGCGACATGATCGCAGCCGAGTTGAAGCGGATCGAACCGCGCTTCTCGTGCTCCATGCGCGAGATCAATTCGTTCATCAGCAACGGAATATCTTCGACGCGCTCACGCAGCGGCGCCATTTCGATCGGGAACACGTTCAGGCGATAGTACAAATCTTCGCGGAAGGTGCCGATCTCGATCATGCTTTCGAGGTTCTTGTGAGTCGCGGCGATGATGCGCACGTCGACACTTTGGGTCTTGTTGCTGCCCACGCGTTCGAAGGTGCGCTCCTGCAACACGCGCAGCAGTTTGACCTGCATCGGCAGCGGCATGTCGCCGATTTCGTCGAGGAACAGCGTACCGCCGTTGGCCAGCTCGAAGCGGCCCGCACGGCTGGTGATCGCGCCGGTGAAAGCGCCCTTCTCGTGGCCGAACAATTCGCTTTCCAGCAACTCGGCCGGGATCGCCCCGCAGTTGACTGGCACGAACGGCGCGTCGCGGCGCTTGGAATGGTAATGCAGGTTGCGTGCGACCACTTCCTTGCCGGTGCCAGACTCGCCGAGGATCAGCACGCTGGCGTCGGTGTCGGCCACTTGCTGCATCATCTGGCGCACGTGCTGGATCGCGCGGCTGGTGCCGACGAGGCTGCGAAACAGATTGGGTTCGCGATGACGACCGCGCTCACGGGCCTGGTCATACATCTCGCGATAGACCTGGGCACGGTGCAGGGAGTCGAGCAATTTGCTGTAGCTGGGCGGCATTTCGAGGGTAGAAAGCACGCGGCGGCGCTGGTCGTCAGGCAGGTCGACGGAAGAATTGTCGCCCATCAACAAAACCGGAAGGAACTCATCCCAGGTTGAGAGTGTCTTTAACAAGCCCAAAAGTGCACCTGGAGCATTGACCGTCCCGATCAATACACAAATGACTTCACGACTTGATGACAAAGAGCCGACTGCCTGCTGCCAGTCATGGCTACCGCAGGGTAAATTTTCTTCGCCAAGAAAATTTAAAATCACCGCCAGGTCGCGGCGGCGGACGCTATCGTCATCGATCAGCAGAATTTTGGTTTCACGCCACATGCAATAGCAACTTCCCTAGTCAACTCAATGCCCGAAAATAAGGGGCAAGCGAGACGCTTGCAGGACACCATGTGCCTGTAGACGCCCGAAATCTGTAATCAGCCACTAGTTAAGTCAAAAAACCGTGCACAGTCAAATTTATGGCGCACGTGTCTGGATTAACTGAGGGTTAATTAACCAAACAGATGGTAAACCTTTGCCGCATTCTGCGCTTGGGTGATCTGCGACATCTCATCGGCAATTGCCTGACGCTCACCGATGGCAGCGTCAAGCAGTTGCTTGTAGACGTGCAGCAACTCCTCAAGATTGTCGCGCAACGCCACCTCATCCAGCGCAGCCTCACTCAAGACGTCTTCCATGCAGGAACGGCAATCGAGATCCAATTGGCCGATGACTTCCCAGTTGCGGTCGGCCAGGGCACCGATCAGCGCTTGCCGGGTGTCTTCGATTCGCTGCAATACAAGACTCATGGTGATCTCCTTAGAACTGAGGAGCTGGCGTAGGCGCGATGGCGTCCCAGCCTTCTTTGACCGTGCGCAGCAAACCGGCAACTTCATCGAGAATGCGCGGGTCGCTGGCGATATTCGCTTCAGCCAGACGCTTCATCATGTAGATGTACAGACTGTCCAGATCACTCAGCGTATCCGCGCAATTGTCCAGATCCAGGCCTTCACGCAGCCCGCTGACGATGCCAATGGCCTTGCTGATCGACGTGCATTTGGCCGGCACGTCCTTGCGCTCGATGGCGCCTTTGGCCTGAGCGATGCGATCCAGGCCACCTTCCATGAGCATTTGGACCAGACGGTGCGGGCTCGCTTCGGAGGTCTGAGCGTGTGCGCCGATCTTCTGATATTGCCGCAGCGCTAACATTGGGTTCATGGTCTACCTCATTGCCACAATGACTCGTATGACCAGTGTATCGCCATCGAGCCAAAAAACTTTAGCGCAAAAGACAAAAACCCGGCGCGCCTCTGAAAGCGCAGCCGGGTTTTTGTCGTTTCATCTTACTTTGCGGATTGCTGCGCGTTCAACGACGCGAAGAACGAGGTAATGTTGCTCGCCGTCGCTTTCATCTGCCCAACCAGCAAGTCCATGGCGTTGTATTTGGCCGTCAGGGTCTTGGTCAGGTTGGCGACACGAATATCGAGTGCCTCCTGCTGATTGGCAATCTTCTTGCCGTTCGCGGTCAGATCGGCAAGGCGCTGATCAAGCATACCTTTGGATGTGATACTGGCGGGCTTGAGATACGGGTCGAGCGACTTGCTCATACGCGACAACAGGCCGTTGGTGTCGTTGGTGCCCGCGAACAGTTGCTGTATCTGACCAGTGGTGCCGGGCGTAGCCATGCTTTTGGTAAACGCGGCTGCGTCGAACTTCAGCTCGCCCGTGTTCTGGTCGGTCATTACACCAATTTGCGACAAAACGCCTACTGGGCCACCCGTCGTGTTATTGGTCAGTTCTGCGCGGATGTCGCTCATCAGCTTGCGCGTCATCGAATCGCCAGTGAACGCAGCCTGCACGGTCAGCTTGCCATCCTCGTCCGGCGTCGCTTTGGACAAGGTATCAATGGTTTTCTTGAGCGTGTTGTACGCATCAACGAAGGATTGAATCGAGGTCTGCAGACCTTTGGTGTTGGGCTCGACGCCTACCGTCACAGTTGTGCCTGGCGCAGTGGTGGTCACCAGATTCAGGGTCAGGCCACTGACTGCACCCGTCACGGTATTGGTCTTGCTGGTCACCGGCAGACCGTCGATGGTCAGGCTCGCATCCTTGGCCAGACCGTTGATCGAACCGGAACTGCCCGCCGTCGGTGTAGCGCCCATTTCCTGAGTGCCATCGATCTCCAGGCCGGAGATGCCGCTGAGTTTGAGGTCCGTACCTGCGCCAGTCTTGTTCGAACTGACCACCAGACGCGAAGCACCGCTGCTGTCAGTCACGATGTTGGCGGAAATACCGGCAGGACCCGCCGAGGAGTTGATTGCGTCGCGCGTGCTCTGCAAGGTAGCGTTGGCCGGAATCGTGACCGGGATATCAATACCATTTTGAGTGATTTTCAGAGTACCACTCGGAATGGCACTGGCAGCACCGCCGGCGAAGGCTGCGCTGGCTACTTTCGAGCCGGTGGCCAAGGACGAGACGAAAATATTGTAAGTGCCGGCAACTGCAGTGTTATCAGTCGTCGCGGTAAGCACCGAAGGCGTACCTGAAGTCGCCGAGAAACCGGCAAACGCAGGCGCGGTCTTGCTGCCCAGGTTGGTCATGGCGGTCTGGAATGCGGTCAACGCACTCTTCAACGAACCGACACCGGAAATCTTCAGAGAATTGTTCTTCGTCTGGGTGTCGATCTGCGTCTGTTTCGGCGCTTTGTCAGCATTGACCAGTGCGGTCACGATTGCGCCGATGTCCAGGCCGGAACCCAGGCCGGAGCCGGGTAGAATTGGACTTGCCATGTGCATCTCCTTTCATGATGTTGCCAGTCTTTTGACCTTTGCCAGCGCCTAAAGCACTTCAAACACTATTCATGCCAGCTATCAGACTTTAGCGTCGAACAATACATGACTCGCATTGCTCAGACTTTCAGCCAGCTTGAGGGCTTCTGCGGAAGGGATCTGTCGTACAACCTCACCCGTTTCGCTCGCGATCACCTTGACGATGACCTTTCCGGAATGCTCGTCAATCGAGAACTCCAGGTTGCGCTTGATCGACTGTACAAACTTCTCGATCTCCTGCACTGCCAGTTTCAGCTTGGTCTCATCCGAATCACCGCTCTTTTCGGGAGCAGCGACCACAGCGACGACCTGAGGCTTCGTCTCTGGCTGTTTGTCAGCGACGATGTTGGCTGGCTTGGGCGCCGGATAAGCCACGTTAAGCTTGACGCTCATGTCCATGCTCATCACCTCTGAACGTAAAAAGCGAGAGAGCACGACAAGCGCACTCCCCCGCTAAAACTTATTCCGAAATTACTGAAGCAGCTTCAGTACAGCGGAAGGCAGTTGGTTGGCTTGAGCCAGTACGGAGGTCGAAGCCTGTTGCAGGGTTTGCTGCTTGGTCAGGTTAGCAGTCTCAGCGGCGAAGTCGGTATCTTGTACGCGACCTTGTGCTGCAGTGGTGTTTTCCACGATGTTCTGCAGGTTGGAGATGGTGCTGGTCAGACGGTTTTGCGAAGCACCCAGGCTCGAACGAGTGCTGTTGATCGTGGCAATTGCAGCGTCGATCGCGGTGATTGCGTTGTCGATGTTGACAGCAGCGCCCGATACGCTTGCACCGGTCAGAACTACAGTACCGCTACCTACGTTCAGGCTGACGGCGTCGAACTTGGAGCTCAGTACCAGGTCGATGTGGTTAGCCGAACCGGTGTTTGCGCCCACTTGCAGGGTCACAGTACCAGCCGAACCGTCCAGCAGGTTTTTGCCGTTCAGGTTGGTCGAAGCCGAGATACGGGTGATCTCGTCGGACAACTGAGCGAATTCGTCGTTCGTTGCTTTCTGGTCGATGCTGCCGTTGGTACCGGTACGGGCTTTAACAGCCAGTTCACGCATACGCTGCAGAATGTCGGTCGAAGCTTGCAGAGCGCCTTCAGCGGTCTGAGCAACGGAGATACCGTCGTTGGCGTTCTGGATCGCCTGGTTGCCACCACGGATCTGGGAAGTCATGCGGGTAGCGATCTGCAGGCCAGCGGCGTCGTCTTTAGCGCTGTTGATTTTCAGGCCGGAAGACAGGCGCTGCATCGAAGTCGACAGAGCGTCGGAAGCTTTGTTCAGGTTTTTCTGAACGTTCAACGACGTAGTGTTGGTGTTTACTGTTAAAGCCATGACGAATTCCTCGTTGGTTGGGTACTGCGGCTTCCGGCCCTGGCAACCGCCGGGTATGGCCTAGAGAACCTTCGTAATAGTTATCGTCGGGTTTGCAGGTTGCTTGAGGGCTTTTTGAAAAAATATTGCCATCACCCTGCCACTCCCAAAAAAACAAGGGCTTAGGGCGCTCCACCCACGAAAAAAATGACGCCATAAAACTGTCCGTACCACCAACCCTTGTGCCAGAGCCGTCGATCCCCCTTCAGCGCTGCGCGCTGTCGAGCAATTCAATCAGTTCATACTCGACGAAATCGGCAAGCCCCAACCAATCCTGGCGTTCCTGACACGCCAATATGTGTGTCAGCACCTGTGCCCACGACTGCTGAACCTCCTCAGAGGCGAGTGAAAAAAACCGCTGCGCCTCGTCGAATACGTCGACCATGGTCAGCGCCGCTTCGACATCACGCCCCAAACGAAACAATCCGGCGCATTGCCGGCATGCGCTGATGCAATCCACCTGCGCACTCATTGCACAAACTCCGGATTGAATTGCGTGCCCACGATCATCGCCCCTGCCCGACTGCTGTTAAGGAAGCTGACCTCTGGATGCCGCGCGATGTAACGCTCCATCACGCACAGGTAGCCACGAAAGTTCAACTGCGTCCTGACCCGTTCGCCATTGCCGTCACGGACCCAGTGCCGAGCCTGCTCCAGGGCTGGCCCCAGATCGCCATCGTTCCATCCGGCATGCGTCTTGTTCATCGGGAAGGCAAAGTCGGCGCCGAACAGGGTGATGCGCGTGCCGCCCATTTTCACGGCCAGGTCCACGGCGGGGTGAATCACACTGCCACCCGCATGCAATTCGGCCCGAGGGTGCTGATCACGCAACGTGGCATAGACAGGGCTGGCGGTATAAGCGCCATAGCGCTTGCCCCTCCAGGCCTTCAACACCTGCGGTGAGCTCATGGGCAGGTACACCAGCGGGATGCCGTCGGACTCCTCGAAAGGCAGGTGCCGAAAGCTGATCAACTGATCGATCGTCACCACCAGATCGGGAATGATCCCGTGCTGGCGCAAAGGCCGATAGGCCGTGTCGACACAAATGAACAGCGGACGGTCGACCTGACCGCGCACCGACGCCAGCCGTTCAAAATGCCCTTCCAGACTCGGCCCGGTGCCGATCACATAGATTTCGCGGCCGCTGCAGGTACCAAACAGTTGCGCCACGTCATCATCGCCAAGCAGCACCTCCAGGCTATCGCGCAAGCGCTGCTGAATCGCCGGCAATTGCGGATCGAACTCGCGATTGTTGAAACTCAGGTGAACCTCATTGACCAGCCGATCACGAATCTTCGCGCTGAAGTCATCGGCCAGGAGCATTTCGGCGGGCAGCGCAAAAAACGGCGTGTAGATATCCGCATGATCGCCGGCATACATCAGTTCCACTCTGGGGTCTTCAAGCCATGGCCGCTGGTCGAGCAACTGCAGAACCAACGCAAACAAGGCGCCGTTGAGGATGTGCACGTACAACCTCTCCAGTGCGGCGCGCTCGAGCAACACCGACGGCAGGTCGCCAAGGCCGGTGCCGTAGATGTGCACCCGGGGCTTTTCCGGCAGGCTGGCCGCCTGGACCCGGGCCTCGTGGATCCGGTCGTGGCGACTGGTCAGTTGAATCCCGTCCACACTCAGCGTAGAGCCCAGGCCTTGCACCAGTTCGGCTTGAATGGCCGACGCGTCCTCAGCCACCAATCGTGCAAACACCGCCGGCCAGCGTTGCTGGATCACCTGGGCGTTGGCTTGGAAAAACTCGCTCATGGCGCCTTGCGCTCCGTTTCAGGCAAAAAAATAGCGTTCAAGGTTAACCTTGAACGCTATTTTTGTATCCGCCGTTTTTGACCAGACTCAAGGACGATAGATGATCGCCGAGCCCCACGACAGGCCAACGCCGAAACCGCTGATCGCCACGCGCTGCCATTGCGAGTCGAGCGCATGTTTTTCCAGCAGCAACGGAATGCTCGACGACACGGTGTTGCCGGTCTCGACCATGTCCTTGATGAACTTCTCCGGCTCGCCTTCGAAGCGTCGCGCCACGGCATCGACGATCGCCGCGCTGCCCTGGTGGATGCAGAACGCATCGATGTCATCGGACTTCAGACCGGAGTCGTCGAGCAATTCATGCAAGTGCGCCGGGACTTTAAGCAACGCGAAGTTGAACACCTGACGACCGTTCATGAAGAACACGCCATCGGTCACCTTCAAGTGCGGTGCGCCGGCACCGTCGGTACCGAACTTGGCCTTACCCAGCGCCCACAGCGGATCTTCACCCATCCAGGTCGCGGTGGCGGCATCGCCGAACAGCATGGTGGTGTTGCGATCTTCCGGGTCGACGATCTTCGAATACGGGTCAGCGGTGATCAGCAGACCGTTTTTCAGGCCGGCGGCTTCCATGAAACCCTTGATCGCGTAGATGCCGTAGACGTAACCGGAGCAGCCCAGGGAAATATCGAACGCCGCGACCGTGGTCGGCAGGCCGAGCTTGTCCTGGACGATGGCTGCGGTGTGCGGCAGACCTTCTTCGTCACCGTTCTGGGTGACCACGATCAGCGCGTCAATCGCTTCACGTTTCAGCGCAGGGTTGCTGGCGAACAGCGCATTGGCTGCTTCAACACACAGATCGGAGGTTTCCTGATCAGCGTCTTTGCGTGGCAGAAAGGCTGAACCGATCTTGCCGAGGATGAAATCTTCATCCTTCTCGAATTTTGCACCTTGTGCGTAATTGTCCACGCCGGCTACAGGAACGTAGCTCGCAATGCTTTTTATGCCAATCATTACGGCTTCCCAATAATAAACAGCCCAATACCACCGCTCGCAAGGATTCGAGGGGCGCCGACAGACAGACAAAAGCCGCCACAACGGGCAGCCACGGGGAGCGCAAAGGGCTATCACTGCAACCGATAACGGGTCAGGCGCCATCTTCCCGGTCAATACAATACAGTGAAGATGCGCGTTATGACTCACAGGTCACGCTATTTTGCCGAATCGGTGCAGATCGGCTTATTCGATCAGTGACCAGTCCAGCGGCGTGCCGCGTTTGATCGGCGCGCGGGCGCGGCGTCCGAGAATGGCGTCGGTGTGCTTGGGCGGCAGACCGAGGCCGGGACGAATGGCGCGCAGATTGTCCGCACTAAAGGCTTCACCAGCGGCCATATCAGCGGTGACGTACAGCGAGCGGCGGTAAACCACCGACTTCAGTTCAGCCTCGGTCGGGCCGTATTGCACCTGGCCCATGGCCTGCCAGGCGCGTTCGGTTTCCAGCACCAGGCTGGCCATTTCTGCCGGCTCGAGCGAGAAGCTGGCGTCGACGCCACCCGCCGCACGATCCAGTGTGAAGTGTTTTTCCACCACGGTCGCACCCAGCGCCACAGCGGCCACCGACACGCCGACCCCCATCGAGTGATCGGACAATCCGACTTCGCAACCGAACAACTCACGCAGATGCGGGATCGTGCGCACGTTGCTGTTGGCCGGCGTCGCCGGATAAGTGCTGGTGCACTTGAGCAACACCAGATCCTTGCACCCCGCCTCACGGGCCGCGCGTACGGTCTCGTCGAGTTCAGCGATGCTGGCCATGCCGGTGGAGATGATCAGTGGTTTGCCAGTGGCGGCCACGCGGCGGATCAACGGCAGATCAGTGTTTTCAAAACTGGCGATCTTGTAGGCCGGCACATCGAGGCTTTCGAGAAAGTCCACCGCCGTGTCATCGAACGGCGTCGAAAACGCGAGCATCCCCAGCTCTTTCGCCCGGGCGAAGATCGGCGCGTGCCATTCCCAAGGCGTGTGGGCCTTTTCATACAAGTCATACAGCGACGTGCCGGCCCACAGACTTCCCGGATCCTTGATGAAGAATTCGCCCTCAGTCAGATCCAGAGTCATGGTTTCGGCGGTATAGGTTTGCAACTTCAAGGCATGCGCGCCGGCCTTGGCCGCCGCTTCGACAATCTGCAGCGCCACTTCAAGCGATTGGTTATGGTTGCCGCTCATCTCGGCAATGATGAAGGGCGGCGCGTCGGCACCGATCAGACGGTGGCCAATCTTGAAACTGCTCATGTGCGGTGTTCCTTGAAAACTCGGGTAAACCCGCAAGCACCGAGGATGAATTCGGCCTCGCGAAATACATTAAATGAGGGTCGATTGGCCATCCGGCGTTACCGGGGCCACGTTGAGCACCGCGTCAGCCAATGCCGCCGCCACCCGCGGCGCACCGCGCCCATCCACCAGTTGCCGCGAACGCTCGGCCAGGCTCTGGCGCAAATAATAGTTGTCGGCGACAAACCCGATTGCCAGTCGCAGTTGCTCGACACTGACCTGCTCACGCGCGCCCATGAACACATGCGCGCCGGCCGCCGCCATGATCTCGCCGTTGGCCTGCTGGTTGTTCGACACCGCAATGCAGATCGTCGGCAGACCCAGCGCCGCACGCTCCCAACTGGTGCCGCCGCCAGCGCCGATAAATACATCGGCTTGAGTCATGCGCTGATAGAAATCGCTGACAAAACTGTGCAGGCGCCAGTGCGGCCGCGTCTCGGCAAGGGTCTGCATCTGCGCCCATGCCGGGTTGTCGGCACCGGCGAGAAAATCCACTTCCAGCTCCGGGAAATCCGCCAGCGCGAGCATCGCGTGATGAGTCTGCATGGCAGCGTCGAAGCCGCCGAAATTCACCAGCACGCGCGTCGCCTTGGGTTTGATCTCGATGGCCGGGCAGATGAACTCTTCACGCAGCATCGCGTAACGCGGGCCGAGCAGGGTTTGGCAGTGCTCCGGCAGCAGCGGCGCATAGTTTTCGTGCAGGCCGGACAGATTCTGATTGAGCAGCAGATCGACGCTATAACGCCGGGTCGCCAGATCGTCCACCGCAGCAATCCGAGGTGCCCAGCGGCGCGCGGCGGTTTGCCAGTGATGATCGAGACCGTAGTGGTCAGCGATGATCCAGTCGAACCCGGCCTGCCCTTCGAGCAGTGCCGCCAACGCGTCGATGTCCGCCTGCCACGGCAGCATCGCTTCGATGGCCTGCTGCGGGTCTTCATCGGCGTAGCGCTCGGGCAGCGCGAAAGTCTGAAAACCTTCAGCATGCAAGAAATCGAGTCGATGCCCCGGCAAACGTCGGCAGGCAAATGCGACATGACTGCCCTGCGCGCGCAGCACTCGCGCCAGCGTCAGGCAACGGGCGATGTGGCCGCTGCCGATGGTTGGGGAGGCGTCGGCGCGGATCAGCACTCTCATTGCAGTTCTCCACCAGCCTTGAGCGCGGCGTACAGATATTCGGCACGCTGCCAGTCTTCGGGCGTATCGATGTCCTGCACCAGATGCCGGGGCAGAATCACTGGCAGACTGGCCGGCGAAAACATGACCTCGCCACTCAGCCAGGCCGCACTGCGTCCCCAGTAGAACTGGCCTGCATCCTGAAAGGCTTCAGGCAAATCCTGCGAGCGGGTATCGCGAAACTGCGGATACAGCGGCGTCAATGCGCCCTGCCCGTCCAGAGTCAGCGCGCGCTGCACCGGAAAACCGAAACTGCACACCGAAAACGCGAACGACTTGTCTGCATGCTGCTCAAGCAACTCAAAGCCCTGACGCAGGTAGCGCGCCTGCAACAGCGGCGCCGTGGCGTAAACGCAACACGCGTAATCGAAGCTCGGCAGTTGCTGCAAGGCATGCACGATCACCGCCGCTGTGCCGGCGAAATCATCAGCCAACTCCGCCGGACGCATGAACGGCACCTCGGCGCCATGCGCGCGGGCGATCTCGGCGATCTCCTGATCATCGGTGCTGACCACCACCTGATCGAACAGACCCGACTCCAGCGCCGTGCGAATCGAGCGGACGATCATCGGCACGCCGTCGAACGCTTTGAGGTTCTTGCGCGGGATGCGCTTGCTGCCACCGCGCGCCGGAATGATCGCCACACAACTCACGTAAAACTACTCCTCAAGCAGCAGCCGACGCAGATGCTCGACCACATGGTCCTGTTGTTCTTCGCTGAGCAGCGGGAACAGCGGCAAGCTGATCGCCTCGGCGTAATAACGTTCGGCCTCGGGGAAATCGCCCTCGGCAAAACCCAGGTCGCGATAGTACGGCTGCAGATGCACGGGAATATAGTGCAGATTCACCCCGATCCCGGCCGCGCGCAAACCTTCGAACACCTGACGATGGCTGAGATTGCAGCGCTCAGTCTGCAAGCGCACCACGTACAGATGCCAGGCCGACTCGGCCTCCGGCTGCGGGCTGGGCAAGGTCAGTGGCAAGTAGGCGAGCAGTTGATCGTAACGCGCCGCCAGTTCACGGCGACGCGCTACGAAATCATCCAGTTTGCTCAGTTGCGACAGCCCCAGCGCCGCTTGCAGATCGGTGATCCGGTAATTGAAACCGAGCTCGATCTGCTGGTAGTACCACGGGCCATGACTGGCTTCGCTCATCTGCTGCGGGTCGCGGGTCATGCCGTGGCTGCGCAGGCGTTGCAGACGCTCGGCCAGCTCCGGGCGATTGGTCAACACCATGCCGCCCTCGCCACTGGTGATGATTTTCACCGGGTGGAAACTGAACACCGTCATCGCGGCGAATTCGCCGCAACCGACCGGACGCCCCGCGTAGGACGCACCCACCGCGTGCGAAGCATCTTCGATCACAGTGAAGTTGTAGCGCGTCGCCAGTTCGGCAATCTGGCGCATGTCGCAGCTCTGCCCGGAGAACGCCACCGCAACGAGGACTTTAGGCAGTTTTTCTTCGCGCTCGGCTTGCTCAAGCTTGGCCGCCAGCGCAAAAGCGTCGAGGTTCCAGGTCAGCCGGTCGATATCCACGAAGTCGACATCGGCCCCGCAGTAACGCCCGCAATTGGCCGACGCGAGAAAGGTGTTCGGCGTGGTCCACAGTCGATCACCCGGCCCCAGTCCCGCAGCCAGACAGGCAATGTGCAGCGCCGCTGTGGCGTTGCACACCGCCACGCCGTAAGCCGCCTGGCAACGTTCGGCCATGGCCTGCTCGAAGCGTTCGATGGTCGGCCCTTGGGTCAGCCAGTCGGACTGCAAAACTTCGACGACTGCGTCGATGTCCGCCTGATCAACGCTCTGCCGACCGTAGGGAATCATGCCGAAAGGTCCGCGTGCAGGTCAGCGATCTGCCCCACCGAGAGGAACTGCGGATTGGTGTCGGAGCGGTATTCGAAATCCTCGCCGACCGGATGGCCACGCTCGCCGAGCTGATCCACGGCAAAATCCACGTCGACGCTGGTAAAGCGAATCGACGGCTGAATCGTGTAGTGATCGTCGAACTCCAGGGTCATCCGTGCATCGTCCAGCGGCACCATCAATTCATGCAGTTTCTCGCCCGGACGAATGCCGACATTCTTGTGCGGCAAATGCCCGGCCATGCCGCGCGCCAGATCGACGATGCGAATCGACGGAATCTTCGGCACAAATACTTCGCCGCCGTGCATGCGCGCGAAGCTGTCGAGGACAAATTGCACGCCGTGATCGAGGGTGATCCAGAAACGCGTCATGCGCTCGTCGGTGATCGGCAGTTCGGTCGCGCCTTCAGCAATCAGCTTGTTGAAGAACGGCACTACCGAGCCGCGCGAACCGGCGACGTTGCCGTAGCGCACCACGGCGAAACGGGTGTGCTGCTCGCCGGCGATGTTGTTGGCGGCGACGAACAGTTTGTCCGAAAGCAACTTGGTTGCGCCGTACAGATTGATCGGGCTGGCCGCTTTGTCGGTGGACAGCGCCACAACCTTTTGCACGCCGTTGTCGATGGCCGCCGCGATGATGTTTTCCGCGCCGTTGACGTTGGTGCGGATGCATTCGGTCGGGTTGTATTCCGCCGCCGGCACCTGCTTCAACGCCGCCGCATGGATCACGTAATCGATGCCACGCATGGCCTGACGCAAACGCTCGGCATCGCGCACGTCGCCAAGGAAATAACGCATGCACGGCGCGTTGAACGTCTGCTGCATCTCGTACTGCTTGAGCTCATCGCGCGAAAACACCACCACGCGCTTGGGCTGGTATTGCTCCAGCAAGCGGCGGATGAAATTGCGCCCGAACGAACCGGTGCCGCCGGAGATGAAAATCGATTTACCGTTGAACATGTCTTGAGTCCTGTTTGCTGTGCGCAAGGCTTAAGCGAGCAATTGCGCCCAATCAATCGGAGCACTCGGTGCCAAGGTAAAACCCTTGCCGGTCAGCGCCAGATTGGCGTTGTACAGCGGATCGGCGGCGAACATGCCCGGCCATTTTTCGCGCAGCGCTGCCAGTGCCTGCGGCGCCTCTGGCGTGCGGCCCGGGTGGATGACCTGCACCAGCGGCGTCCACACCGTGAGGTAACCGGCAGCACCGGCCTTGAGGCACAGATCGACATCGCTGTAAGCGTCAGCAAAGGTCTCTTCATCCAGCCCGCCGAGCGCATTGAACAGCTCTTTGCGCACCATCAGGCACACGCCGGAGACGGCCGAGTAGTTCTGCTCCACCAGCAGGCGTTGCATGTACACCTCGGCGTCGTGCTTCTCGCCAACAAACGCCGAGCCGACGCCGTTATTCATCCCCAGAATCAGCCCGGCATGGGCAATCTTGCGGTCGCGATTGATCAGCTTGGCACCGACGATCCCGACTTCCGGACGCTGCGCGTGGTTGAGCAGCGATTCGATCCAGTTCGGGTTGACCACTTCACTGTCCGCCGCCATCAGCACCAGGAACTCACCTTGCGCCTGCTCGCTCGCGGCATTGCACAACGCCGCCTCGCTCAGCGGCTGATCGCTATAGAGCACGCGCACCTTGGCGTTGTTCAGCGCGCCGAGCCAATCGTTGACCGCTGCCGAGTGATTCGGATTGGCCGCAATCAACACCTCGTACTGGGTGTAGCGGGTTCGCAGCAGCAAGCCTTCGAGGCAACGTTGCAGCGCCGGCAGATCATCCGAGGCCGGCACAATCACCGACACCTGCGGGCGGCCCGGATGGCGATAATCCACCTGCCAGGTGCCCGGCAACGACGAGGTGACCTGCGCCTTGTAGCCGCGCGTGCTCAGGTGACGCAACAACGCCTGACGTTCATCCGGGTTGTCTTCCAGCGCTTGCGCCTGGGTGATCAGCAAAGGTTCGTCGAGGTGCGCCAGACCGCCCACGCCACCCTGTTCGATGATGCGCAGCAGCAGGTCGAATTCCAGCGCCTTGCTGAAATCAGGCTGATAACCACCGGCCTCGACCAGCACGTCGCGACGAATCAGCCAGTGCCGCGCCATCAGCGCCGGGACACTTTGCAGCAGGTCGAGGTTGAAGCCGCTGCGGAATACGTTGACCAGCGCGCCTTCGGACGTGCGCTGGATTTCATCGGTCGCGACGGCGCGGCAGTCACCGGCAGCCTGCAACTCCAGACCTGCACGCAACAGACCACTGGCGGTAAATTCGTCGCCGGCCTCAGCCAGCAGCAACCAGTCGGCGGACGACTGGCCAACACTCGCGTTCAGCTTGTCGACGAAGTTGCCCTGAGTGACGCGCACAAAGTGCAGGACGTTTTGCGCGGTGGTCGCGGCCGGCGGTTCGCCGGTGGTGAACACCACTACTTTGAAGGCCTTGCTACCGCTTTCCAGCAAACTGTCCAGCGTGACTTGGATCTTATCGATGTCGTTGTCCAGATCGAGCAGCAAAATGCCGAACTGCGGACCACCACCATTCGCCTCCAGATGACGCGAAATTGCATGCGTCTGTTCGGCATCAGGTTGGCGCTCGGCGAGCCATTGGATCAAGCGACCCGTCAGCATCTTGCTGAATGCCGAGTGATTGCCTTCCAGCGACACGGCTTCCAGGCGCGCAAGCCAGTCACCGAGTTCTTGCGCTTCTTGCGATTCGCCCATTGCTTGCAGCTGAGTCACCAGGCGCCTGATCACATCGCGATTGAACACATTGCTGTCGTGGGCCTGCCACAAACGGTCAATCACACTCTCCGGCGTGTCGTTGTTGCGCGCCAGCATCAGGTGCTGTTGCCGCGCCCAGATGCCCTCCAGCCCTCTCAACTGGACGCGGCCCGCCGGCATTGCATGGATCAGAAACTCGAAGTGGGTCAACTGATCAAAGAACGCCTGATTGTAGAACGGCATTTCGACGTACTGTTTCGGGCCGAAACGGCGCTGTGGGTCGGCATCGGTGTCAGTCCAGGTCGAATCCAGAATCAACTCGGCGGTCAACGCACGACTGGTGCGCAGACTGTCGGCCAGTGCTTCGAAGCTCTCGAGCGCAAAGGCTTTACCCTGCTGCGGATCCGCATGCTGCACTTGGGTTGGCAAGCTGGCGACGAAACCGGCGAAGGCTTCACGCTCGGCGACATGCTTGGCGTCGGTATAGGCCAGCGAGTGGTAGATCTCGGTGTTGTGGTCGGATTGCTCATAGTTGAGCTCACGCACCACGTAGGGGATCGGCAGAATTCGCGCCTTGCCCCGGGCCAGCATGTACCAGGTGTGGCCAACCTCTTGCCATTGGAAGATCGTGTCTTCGGGCATTGCGGCATACCAGTCACGCAGAATTGCAGTGCGCTGCACGGCGTAAAACGGCGGCAGGTACTGCCGCATGTATTCCGTCAGGCGCTCCTGGGCCAGATCGGAGCAGTAGTCCTCGCAGACCTTCTTGTCACGGCGGTAGTAGCTGACGCTGTTGGGCAGCGCCAGGTACATCATGCTGTAGCCATGGCACAGGCTGTAATCGGGGTTGGCTTGCATGAAGGCCACCGCCTCATGCAGAGCATCGTGCACGAGGAAGTCATCGTCGGCGGCAAACACCATGTACGGCGTCTGCAACTGCTCCACGCCGTACGCCAGCTTGGCGCGGATGCCCCAATAGCCGTACTGCGGCAAGTGCCGGTAATCAACATTGGCAAACTGTGCGGCCATGCCCGGTTGAGCCTCGACCGAGGAATCCAGCACAAGAATCCTGCACGGCAGGCTGCTGTAAAAACGCACGGCACGACGCAGAAACGCCGGTCGTTCGTGAGAAATCAGCACAACGGTCAACTGATCGTCGAGTGCCAAACCGTGTTCAGAACTATTCTTGCCTTGCATACTTTCCCCACAAACGGCGAGTCGCCGAAAACTCAATTCTGTCGATTAACGTACGCGACGTAGATAGCCGTCCGGCGCCACTGTGATCAGCAACTTGCTGTGAATGGCCTGGTCGATTTCAAAAGCATTGGTTTCTTTCAGGTAAGCCCACACTGCGGTTTTCGGGTTATCACCTTTGCCCCACGGACGATCCGGAAAAGCGTCTGTCGGCATGTCCTCGACCACGGTATCCATGACCACGCAGTAGCTGCCCACCGAGACCATCGGCGCATACAGGCGCAGCTCTTCGAGCACGTGTTCATGGGTGTGGTTGGAGTCGAGCACCACCAGCACTTTCTTGCCCTCGATGCGCGCGCGCACCTGGTCGACAATCGCAGTATCGATGCTCGAACCCTGGATCATGCTGATGCGTTTGCTCATCGGGTGAGCTTCGATCGCTTCGCGGTTGTGCTGACGGATATCGATATCAACGCCCAACACTTCACCATGGCCGACCAGTTCCAGCATCGAGGCGTAAAACACCAGCGAACCGCCATGAGCAATGCCGGTTTCCACGATGATGTCCGGACGCAGATTCCAGATGATCTCCTGCATCGCGACCATGTCCTGCGGGAACTGAATGATCGGGCGTCCCATCCAGCTGAAGTTATAGGTGTACTTGTGCTTTGCGGTGGTGCCGACCCAGGCGAGGGATTCGGCTTGCAGCGCCTTGTCCTGTTGCAGGCCTTCGATGTTGGTTTTTACTTCTTCGCGAAACTGCTCATGAGGATTCATTGCAACTCTCCAAAAAAAGGGGAAACGCTTACTTGAATACCTTGCCGTCGGGGTAAGGCACTGCGTTGGTCTTGATGATCCTGGCGGGGTTGCCCACCACGACTGAAAAATCCGGGACGTCCCTGGTCACCACGGCGCCCGCACCGATCATGACCCAGCGGCCGATGCGCAGGCGCGGCAGGATCGTGGCATTGGTACCGATGAACGTGCCGTCGCCGATCTCCACGCAACCGGCGATGCACACGCCGGGCGCCAGGAACACCGAATGGCCGATCCGGCCTTCGTGTCCCACTACACTGCCGGCGCTGATGCTGGTGTTATCGCCAAGCGTCACTTCAGCTTGCAGCAACACGCCTTCCTGCAAATAGCTGCCCTGCCCCATGCGGGTCATTGTCAGGTCGATGCCAGGATGGATGAACTGGCCCAGGCAGGCACCCGCCTCGACCAGTTCACAGGTGGTTTCGTAGCGCAGTCGCGTGCTGCCGGTAATCAGGTTGACGAACCGCACGTCCGGCCCCTTGAGTTCTGCGACACACTGCGAACCGCCAATCACCGGAACACCATGGAACAGCGTGCCGTGCTTGCGCGGATCATTGTCCAGAAACGCAAATTCGGCGTTTGGCGTATGACGCTTGACCGCGTGCAGCATGCGCACCGCTTCCGGGTTGGCGGCGCCTAACAGATAGGTCTTCACAATGTTTGCCTGCGAGCAAGCAAGTCGAGGATCACGGCGACGACACGCTGCTGATCGGCGTCGGTCATTTCGTGATAGCTCGGCAGGTTGAAAGCGCGCTCGGGCAACGCGAACGCTACAGGCGTTTCAACTATTCGTTCACTGAACATTGGCAGCGAGGACAGCGGCCAGAAAAACACTCGGGCATCGATATCGGCGGCCTGAAATGCCGCGATCAACTCATTGCGATGGATGCCGGTATCGGCATCAAACACTACGGTCGGCATCCAGTAACCGTTGCGCCCATGGGTCGGTTCCGGGTTCAAGGACACACCCGGCACGCCTTCAAGTGCGTGCGCATAGTTGGCGAAAATCGCCCGTTTGCGCTCGATAAGCTCTTCAATGCGTTCGACCTGAGCGCAGCCGATCGCCGCTTGCAGGTTGCTCATCTTGTATTTGAAGCCGACGAAATCCGGCCAGAATTGCTTGGTGCTGCCCGCCACTCGACCATGATTGGAGAGCGTCAGGACGCGTTCGTACAACGCTTTGTCCGAGGTGACAAACATGCCGCCCTCGCCCGTGGTCATGGTTTTCGTGCCATGGAACGAGAAGGCCCCGAAAGCGCCAAGCGAACCGGCAGCCTGGCCGCGCCACTGCGAGCCGATGGCTTCCGCCGCATCTTCGATCACCGGGATGCCGAACTCGCGACCGATCGCCAGCAAGGCGTCCATGTCACACAGATTGCCGTACAGATGCACGGCCAGAATCGCCTTGGTACGCGGGCTGATCGCGTTTCGCACTTGTTGCGGATCGAGGCACCAGCTATCGCTGAGCACGTCGACAAACACCGGGGTCGCGCCCAGATAAGTGATCGGCGCCGCCGAAGCGATCCAGTTGGTATTGCCCAGAATCACTTCGTCGCCGGCACCCACGCCGAGGGCGGCCATGCCCATGTGCAAGGCACCGGTACAACTGGAGGTGGCAATCGCATAAGTCGCGCCCAGATGCTCGGCAAACCCGTGCTCGAAGCGCGTCAGGTATTCGTAGCAGCGCTCGCCCCAGCCGTTTTGCACGGCATCCAGAACGTAACGTGCCTCAAGTTCGCCGACACTCGGCTTGGTGTAATGAATTCTGCTCATCGAATGCTCAACTCCGGAACCGCCACTACAAATCGTGCACCCCATGTTTTGGCCTCGGCCAACTGCTCGGTCACTTCACTCAACAGGTTCCATGGCAGCACGAGGATGTAGTCGGGTTTTTCCACTGCGATACGCTCGGGCGCGACAATTGGAATACGGCTGCCGGGCAGGAACTTGCCCTGCTTGTGCGGGTTGGCATCGGCGACCCAGGCCAACAGATCGGCGCGGATGCCGGCGTAGTTGAGCAAGGTGTTTCCCTTGGCCGCCGCGCCGTAACCGACCACGCGCTTGCCATCAGCCTTGGCCTGCAACAGGAAACGCAGCAGCTCATGCTTGATGCGTTCAGCGGCCGGCGCCAGCGTGGCGTAGTACTCGGCGGTTTTCACGCCGGCAGCGAGTTCGGCCTGCAATTGCGCTTGCACCGCAGGCTGCACCGCGCGGCGTTCGCCGTCCTGGCGCTGCACGAACACCCGCAGCGATCCGCCATGGGTAGTGAGCTGGCTGACGTCGAATACTTCCAGGCCATTGCGCTCGCACAAGGTCTGCACGGCGGTCAGCGACAGGTAGGAATAATGCTCGTGATACAGCGTGTCGAACTGCGCGCCAGCCATCAGCGTCAGCAGTTGCGGAAATTCGAAGGTGGCGACGCCGCTCGGCTTGAGCAGCGCGGCGAACCCGCCGAGGAAATCATTGATGTCCGGCACATGCGCGAGCACGTTATTGGCGGCCATCAAATCAGCAGCCCAGCCTTCGCTGTTCAGTTGCGCGGCGGTGTCGCGGCCGAAGAACAGCTCGCGAATTTCCAGACCTTTCGCGCGCGCGGCTTGTGCAGTGCTGCGGGTTGGTTCGACGCCCAGGCAGGCGATGCCGCGCGTGGCCACGTACTGCAACAGATAACCGTCGTTGGCGGCGACTTCCACCACGCGGCTGTCGGCGTTCAAACCGAAGCGCTCGACCATCTCGGCCACATAACGTTCGGCGTGGGTCAGCCAAGTGCTGGAGAACGAACTGAAATAGGCGTACTCGGCGTCGAACAGGCTGTCGGCGCGGGTGTAATCCTCGGTCTGCACCAGCCAGCATTGCTCGCACACCGCGACTTTCAGCGGCACCCATTGCTCGGCCTGTTCCAGCCGATCGGCATGCACGTAGGCGTTGGACGGCGGCGAGGTGCCGAGGTCGATCAACGGCAGGCTCAGCGGTGCGGCGCACCCACGGCAGTTCATAGACGCACTCCAGCAAAATGTTGATCAAGCGCGGGATGGCTGGAATCCCGGGCTGACAGATTATTGACGGGTAACGGCCAGGCAATCGCCAGGCGTGGATCGTTGACCGACAAACCGGCCTCATGCGCAGGCGCGTAATCGGCGCTGTGCAGATAGAGCAATTCGGCGTCGTCAGTCAGGGTCTGGAAGCCATGGGCGAAGCCCGCCGGGATCAGCAGACTGCGACCGTCGCCGGCCTTGAGGTGCTCGGCGTGCCAGTGCAGAAAAGTCTCTGAGTCGGGGCGCAGATCGACCGCCACATCCCACACTTCACCGCGCAGGCAGGTGATCAGCTTGGCTTCCGGCGCGTTGGCATTCTGATAATGCAGACCACGCACACTGCCGCGCTCGCGGGTGCAGGAATGGTTGATCTGGCGAATATGAAACGCCGCGCCAAAGGCACTCAGACTGCCTTCGCAAAACAGCCGTGCGAAGTGCCCGCGATCATCTTCAAAGCGCTTGTGCACGACGTTGAACAGCCCGGCCAACGGCAAAGCCTGCAAAGAAAACTCGCTCACAACGCGCCTCGGTACAGGTTCAGTTGGCCAAGGGTCACGGCGCGCATGTCATCGCCGTTCTGCCACGCCAAGTGCCAGTCGAGCGTCTGGGTCAGGCAGTCCTGCAACGACCAGCGCGGTTGCCAGCCGAGCAGCTGACGCGCGCGGCTGCTGTCCAGACGCAGCAGACCGGCTTCGTGCAAGTCACTCGGTTCGATGCGCAAGCCACGCGCCTGTGGCCAGCGGCTGGCGAGCAATTCGACCACTTCGCCCACGCTGCACATGTCCGCTTCGCTCGGGCCGAAGTTCCACGCCCCGGCATATTCCGGGCCTTGTTCGTAGAGCCCGGCGGCCAGTTGCAGATAACCGGCCAACGGCTCCAGCGCGTGCTGCCATGGGCGCACGGCTTGCGGGTAACGCAGGGTTACCGGCTCATCAGCCGTCCACGCCTTGAGCACGTCGGGAATCAAGCGTTCCGGAGCAAAGTCGCCGCCACCCAGCACGTTGCCGGCGCGTGCGGTGGCCAGCGCCAGACCGTGCTCGGCGTGCTTCTCGGCCGGGAAAAACGACGCCGCATAGGATTGCGCCAACAGCTCGCAGCAAGCCTTGCTGCTGCTGTAAGGATCGTGACCGCCGAGGGCTTCGTCTTCGCGGTACGGCCACAGCCATTCCTTGTTCGCGTAGACCTTGTCGGTGGTCACCAGCACGCAGGCGCGCACGCAACCGACCTGACGAATCGCTTCGAGCAGGTTGAGCGTGCCCATCACGTTGCTCGAATAAGTGCCGAGCGGATCACGGTAGCCTTCACGCACCAGCGGCTGGGCTGCGAGGTGCAGCACGATCTCGGGCTCGGTGTCGGCGATGATCTCAAGCAGAGCGCCGAGGTCACGCAGGTCGCCGCGCTGATCGTTGATGCCTTCGTGGACCCGCGCCAGTTCGAACAGGCTCGGCTCGGTCGACGGATCCAGCGAAAAACCGCTGACATCGGCACCGAGGCTTTGCAGCCACAGCGTCAGCCAACTGCCCTTGAAACCGGTGTGACCGGTGACCAGAACACGTTTGCCCCGCCAGAAGTTTGCACTCAGGCCCACTGCTTCCATGGGGCCTCCCCGCTCTGCCACAACGCTTCGAGGTGGTTTTTATCGCGCAGGGTGTCCATCGGTTGCCAGAAGCCGTCGTGCTGGTACGCCATCAGCTCGCCGCGCGCGGCCAGACCATCGAGCGGGCCGGATTCCCACGAAGTCTCATCGCTGTCGATCAGCGGCAGGACTTTGGGTGACAGTACAAAGAAGCCGCCGTTGATCCAGCCGCCGTCGCCGCGCGGCTTTTCGGTGAAACCGAGCACGCGATCGCCTTCACGATCCAGCGCGCCGTAGCGTCCCGGTGGTTGTACGGCGGTGACTGTCGCCAGCTTGCCGTGGGTCAGGTGGAAGTCGACCAAGGCACTGATGTTCAGATCCGAGACACCGTCGCCATAGGTAAAGCAGAACGCTTTTTCGTCTTCCAGATACCGCGAGGCGCGCCGCAGACGGCCACCGGTCATGGTTTCTTCACCGGTATCGATCAGCGTGACGCGCCATGGCTCGCTGAAGTTCTGGTGCACGTCCATGCGGTTTTCGCGCATGTCGAATGTCACGTCGGAGGTGTGCAGGAAGTAGTTGGCGAAGAAGTCCTTGATCGCGTAGCCCTTGTAGCCGAGGCAGATCACGAAGTCGTGAATCCCGTGCGCGGAATACTGCTTCATGATGTGCCAGAGAATTGGCTTGCCGCCGATCTCGATCATCGGTTTCGGCTTGAGGTGCGACTCCTCACTGATGCGCGTGCCCAGGCCACCCGCCAAAATAACTGCCTTCATCGTCTCCCCTCTTGTTCTTCACAGGGCGGCACGCGGCTTTTTCAGCGGTGCGGGCCTTCTGGCTCAATCTTTCTGCCGATTCGGGCGCGGGTGGATAGACCGCAAGCGCTCGTTTTATGGCGATTGGAGGGGGACTTGCAGGAAACGCGCCAGCTCGACTGGCTAGTTATCGACTGAACAAGACGAAAAAAAACAGGCGCCGTTTAAGGTCGCCTGTTTTTTAAGCCTCGCGCGACTCGATCAATCCGCCAGCCAGCCATTTTCCCAGTAGCGCAGGTTGTCGCCGCGCAGCACGTAATCGCGCAACACCACTTCGCGCAACTCGTCGCCCATGCGGTAACTGGCGTCCGGATCGGCCAGGTGCATGCGGATCGCTTGCAGCCATTCATCCGTGGAGTTGCTCTTGATCCGCGTACACGGCAAGTAACCGCGATAGGCCTCGGTGTCGGTGCAGATTACCGGGTAGCCACAGGCGCCATATTCCAGCAGCCGCAGGTTGCTCTTGCAGTCGTTGAAGATGTGGAATTCCAACGGCGCCAAGGCCAGATCAAGATTCAGGCTGGCGAGTTTTGCCGGATACACCTCCAGCGGAATCACCCCGTGGAATTCATGCATGTAAGGCAGCAGATCGTCCGGGCACATGCCGAAGAACACCCAGTCGACTTCATTGGCCAGCTCGCGCACCACCTCGGCGATCACCGCCAGGTCACCGTGGTGACTGGTGCCACCGCCCCAGCCGACGCGCGGTTTTTTCGTGGTACGGCGCTGGCTGCGCAGGTCGCACCACAAATCTTTGGAGAGCATGTTCGGCACCACGCGGATGTCGTGATGCATGTCGGACAACGCGTTGGCCAACGGCTCGGTCGACACGACCACGCGATCACACAGACCGATCGCGCGGCGCACCATGCGCTCCATGTCTGGTTTGACCGGCATGTTGCGGATATGCGCATTGCGATGCGGGACGTCGATCACGTAGTCATCGAGTTCGAAGATGCGCCGCGCATTGAAGAATTTCTTCAGCGGCGGAATTTCGTCGATGGCGTGTTCCGAATAGCGCCCTTGCAGCACGATCACATCGGGTGACTGCCGCTCGATTTCGATGATTGAGGGCAGGCCATAGCAAATACGCCCTTGCGCCCTGCTCGCCGCTTCCAGTTCGATCATCGGCTGGCTCATCCGGTAGTGACCGATGGCAGAAGCATTGATCGGTACCGCCAGCACGTTGGGCAATTGCGCCTTGGAAAAAGCGCTCCAACCGGTACGCAGGCCAGGCTCGAGACTGAAGCTGGTGGCACCGATACCCTGCAACGTCAGATTGACGTTGTACGCCGGGTCACGCGCAACCAGCGGCAGCCAGCGCTGATAAAACGTCTCCTGCTCATCCGCATGTTGTTGCAGCTCTTGCGGCGTCGCCGCGACCACTGGCTGCGCACCCAGTGCCAGCAAGGCGTGAGGATTCCACACCACCAGATAACCTTGCTGACCGACGCGCAAACACAGGTCGATGGCATTCAGTTCCTGAGTCAGATCCTGCTCGTCGAGTCCGCCGGCAGCCTCGAATACCGCCTTGCGGACCAGCAGGCAATCGCCGCCGACCGCACTCAGGTCATGCGCAACTTGCAGGCGGAACATGTAGCCGTCCGACTGCAATGGCTGGCCATAAAACGGCAAGCCGGCCGGCCCTTGCAGGCCGAGTATCAGCCCCGCGTGCAACACGCAGCCGTCCGGGTTGAACAACTTGGCACCGACCACGCCGACTTCCGGGCGCTGCGCATGGTTGAGCAACTCGTCCAGCCACTCCGCGTGGGTGATGACCGCAAAGGCATTGAGCTGCAGCACGTACTCACCACGCGCCTGCCCCACCGCAAAGTTGTACATGGCCGAAGCGTTGCCCTGCTGCGGATACGTCAGAACGCGTACCCGGTCGCTGCCCAACTGCGCCATGCCCTCGAGCCATGCCAGCGCCTCAGGACTCTGACTGCCGTTGTCTACCAACAGCAACTCATATTCGGAGTAAGCGGTCTTTTCCAGCAGCGTCTCGACACAGCGCTGCATAGCGGCGGTCTGATCCCGGGCGGCAATGATGATCGACACCAGCGGGCGACGAGCGTGCTTATAGTCGATCCGATTGAGCAGCGGGGAGCCGCTTTCGCGTAGCTCATGAGCGATCCCGAGACGTTGCAGATGCGCTTCAAGCAGCCGCGGATTTTGCGCCAGCACGCCAGGTTCGGAGAGCCATTTCGACAGATCGAATGACGACTCCAGCAACACCTCGGCAACGTGCCCGATCACCTGCGTACCGTAGCTCTCGACCATCCGCCAGAGCAGATCGTGTGGCGCCAGCTCGGCGAACGTCGACTCGAACCCGCCCAGCGCGAGGAATCGCTCACGCTGAAACGCCAGCGCCCGCCCGACGTAGGGAAAGCTGCGCATCAAGTCGAGGTTGAAATCCGGCTTGAACGCAGGCTCCGCCGATTCGCCATCGCGCAGGCTGCCTTCATCGCTGTACAGGCAGGTCAACGTCTGCGACTGCGCAATCCGTTCAGCCATGACCAACAGTGCCGGCGCCACTGGACGATCGCCGGCCTGCAACAGATAGATCCAGTCGGCGCCCTCCAGTTGCGGCAGGAGCGCGTTGATCTGCTCAAGTCCGTCGTCCTCCAGCGGCATATGGAAAACTCGCCCGTCAAGCCGTGCTTCCGTGCAAGAGGCGGACAACACGAGGATCAACTCCGCTGGATAGTCTTGCGCGGCGAGCGCCTCCAGTGTGCGCTTGAGGCCGGCACGACTGCCCTGCGCGTCAATGATGATCGGCACCATGCGCGGCTGATAGGACCAACCGGCGAGCGTTTCCGGGAGCAACCTGCGCTGCCCGTCAGTCAGCACCCGACATTGCAGCCACTGTGCGTAAAGTTCGGCAAAACTGAAGCTGTCGACACCGACACAGCATTCCTGGCGGCTTTGCTTGGAGCCGAGGGTCCGGCTCAGCGGCAGCTCTTCCCATACGCGTGGCGACTCGTCGGCCTTGGTCAACGGGATGTAACGCACCCAACCGGACGCAGGTGCCTGCTCACCGCTGCGTGCCTTGAGCATCTGCAAAATCCATTCGCGCTCGATTTCAACCGCGTCTTTCATCGGTTGTTGCGCGCTCAGACGTTCCGGGTACAGCCGTTCGGCACTCAGTACGTTGTTCGACACCGCCAGATTGCCGCGCCGCAGCAAGCAGACAAACAAGGCGAAATCGAGGGTCGCGACGAAGCAGTGACCTTCCTGGGTCAGCGCCGGCAACAGCTCTTCGACATCGGCGCGACGGAACAACGCATTGCTGAATCCGCCAAGCACGTTGACCGGGAATTTTTCAAAGACGCTCAGCAGGTCGTCGCCCTTGAACAGGCCGCTGACCGGCGACAACGCAGTGTTTTCCAGGCGCGACGGCAGGACGATGTCGCTGGCATCCCATAACAGTCGCTGGGCCAACACCAGGCTGACTTCTGCGCGTGACATCTCGTGCACCTGCTGCTCGATGCAATCGGCATAGAGATGATCGTCGTCACACAGGATCTTGATGTACTCGCCCTGCGCTTCCTTTACGCACGCCTGCAGATTGCCGATCAGGCCCAGCGTGCGCGGGTTGCGCACGTAGCGCACCGCGACCGCCGATTGCTCGACTACGCGCGCCACGATGCTTTCAATCTCGTTGCCCCGGCTATCGTCGCAGACAATGATCTCGAGATTGGCGTAGCGCTGAGTCACGGCACTGCTCAAGGCCTTGCTGAAAAAGCGCGGGTTGAAGGCCGGAATGACCAGGCTGACGAGGGGAAGTGAATTCACGGCGGGCTCACAGGCGGTGCGAGCCCGCTCAGAAAAGCGAGCCCTTGAAACCGCTAAAGACATTAACTATTGAAGGGACAGGGTATACCGGGCGCCGGGCGCCCGGCTGTCGTCAAATTTTGTTGAACAGACCCAACTGGCTGATTTTGCTGAACGCCAGTTGCGCAGCTTGCAGCATGGTCTGTTGCAAGGTCAGACGCGTCATCACTTCGGCCGGATCCGAATCACGGATCGAGCCTTGGGTCGTGGCGTTCGCCAGCGTCAGGCTCTGGTTGGTGGTGCTCTGGTCATCCAGCGACTGACCCCGCGCACCGATCGAAGTGATGGCGGCGCCGATCTGGTTGCCGGCGCTGTCGAGGTTGCCGAGGGCCGATTCCATCGCGCCCTGGAACTTCTGCTTGGCCACCGCATCGCCGTCGAGCGGAGTATTCAATGCAGCCATCATCTGGCCCAGGGTGTCGAGCACGTTCTGGGTCTGGTGGTCGTTGGGCTGGATCGAAAACTGATCACCATTGGCCGGTGTACCGCCGATGGCGAAAGTCACACCGGCCGCTGTGGCATTGCCGCCGACCATGGTGCCTGACGATACGGGTTTGCTGTCGGCAGTCACCGGTGCCGCGTACAGATCGAAGTCAGTGGCGCTGGTGAACTTGAGCACGGCGCCACCCGGGAAGGTGCTGGTGTACGCCGCCTGGTTGGAAACGCTGGAGCCAGTGATCACGGCAGTCGACGGGTTGCCCGGACTGCGCGCAGTGGTGAACGAATCCGGAGTCACCGACAGCTGGAAGCTATGGCCGGCAATCACCGCATCCGGGTTGGTATCACCGGTCTTGAGGTTGATGTTCAGCTTCAGATCGACGCCACGGAAACTCACGGTCTGGTTGGCGCCGTTGGCATTGCTGACCACGCCGTTCTGAGTGGCCTCAGAGGTCACGTCGTTACCCAGCGCATCAGTGATTTTCAACTGGGTGCTGCTGAGGAAGCTGACGGTGTAAGGCTCGCCACCGGTGAATTTCGAGTTGTAGGTGGCGGCAGTGCCAACCGTACCGTTGGTCAGCACTACGCGACCGTCATCCACGGCCGGTGCAGTCATTTGCGTCTGCGTGCGGCTGGTGTTGATGGTCTGCTGGAAGGCATCCCAACCGGTGGTGTTGGTCGCAACGTTCAGACCATCGCCAATGCCCAGATTGATGCTGGTCTGGTCACCGTTGTAGGTGTAAGTGCCATCGACGTTTTGCGAGTACGGTGCAGTGTCAGTCTTGGAGCCGGAGAACAGGTAATTACCGTCGGCATCCTTAGCGTTCATCAGGCCCAGTACTTGTTGCTGGATCTGGCTCAGCTCGGCCGCATAAGCCTTGCGGTCCGCGTCGGTCTTGTTGCCGTTGTTCGCCGCCAGGCCGATTTCCTTGGCCCGTTGCAAGGCGTCGGTGATCGAATCCAGTGTCGATTCCTGCACGGTCAACGTGTTTTTGGTCGAATTGATATTGCCCTTGTATTGCTCGAGCAAGGCACTCTGCTGACCCAGGCGCAGCAAACGGCCGGCACCGACCGGATCATCGGCAGCGGTGTTGATGCGTTGCAGGCTGCTCGCCTCGGCGGCGGTCGCCAGCGCGTTGTTGAAGTTACGCTGATAGTCCGCAGCTTGCGTGCCGTAATATTGGGCGGTGGAAATGCGCATGAATTACGACTCCTTAAAGGCTGTTGATCAGCGTAGCGAAAGTTTCCTGCGCCGCTTTGATGATCTGCGACGAGGCGGTGTAGTACTGCTGATATTTGACCAGGTTGCCGGTTTCTTCATCGAGGTTGACCCCGGACAACGAATCGCGGGCGCCTTTGGCCTGAGTCAGAATCGCCGAGGTGGCGGTGTTGTCCGACTTGCTCTGCGCAGCCTTGGTGCCCACGTTGGTCACCAGTTTGTTGTAGGCGTCGGTCAGGCTGATGCCCTTGCTCGCCGTACCGGTGTCTACGGTTTGCTTGGTTTGCAGTGCGACCAGCGATTGCGCGTTGCGGTTGTCCGAGGACGCCGCGCCGGTCAGGTTCATCGTGAAGGTTTCACCGGCCTTCGGCGTGGCGCTGACGGTGGTCTGCACGGTGAAGGTCTTTTGTACGTTCGGGATGACGGTGGTGTCCATCACCGGGTTGCCGCTGGCATCGACGATGCCGACCTTGAGATTCAAGGTGTTGGCCTGCCCCGGCACGATGGTGCCGGTGCCCATGGAGAAGCCCTTGGCGTCAACCAGTTTATACGGCTGACTGCCGTTGGCGGCAGTACCGAACTCCAGTCTGACCGGCGTCGAGTACTTGAGCGCGGCCTGCATGTCGGCCTGCGACACCGGGTTGTAGATGTCGATGGTGCTGCTGAGCGTCGGCTGGGTGTAGCTGCCGGAATTGTTCGCGCTCGCCACCCCGGTCAACGGCCCTGCTGCGGCGATTTTCTTCGCGTCGGTGAGCACGGTCTGAATGCTGGCTGCCGCGTTACGGGTCGGCGTCACCTTGAAGCTGTCGCCAGCACTCAACGCGCCGCCATTCAGCGCCAGGGTAAAGCCGTCAATCACCGGCGGCGGTGTGGTCGTGGTGCTGAAAGCGCCCATGTCGGTGCCGTCGGAACGCTTGACGCTGTAGTCGGTGGCGCTGGTGAAAGTGATCTGATAATCGCTGGTGGTCAGCTTGCCGGTGTCCTTGATGGTCACATCAAGGTTGCCCGAACCGACACTGTTGCTGTCTTTGGCGATGCTGCGCTGACTGATCAGTGCGGCACTGTTGATGTTGTTGAAAATTGCCGCGCCGAAATCACCGTTCTTGTCGATGCCCTGGGCTTGCTGGCTGTTGACCTGATCGGCCACCACCAGCGCCACACGGCCCAGCTCGTTGAGCGCAGGGTCGAGGACTTCGTTGCGATACGTCAGCAGACCGCCGATTTCGCCACCGCTGATCACCGAAGTGATATCGATGGTGCTCGAACCACGATCCATCTGGATGCCCATGCGCGTCGGGTCACCCTTGCTCGGCACGGCGCTCAGGGTGTTGGTGGTGTTGCCGACCACCAGTGGCTGGCCGGTGCCGACGTATACGTCGAAGCTGGTGCCACGCTCTACCACCTGCGCGCTGACCAGCTCGGAGAGCTGACGTACGGCTTCGTTACGAGTGTCGAGCAGATCGTTGGGCTGGCCACCGCTGGTGGAAATCTCGCCGATCTTCTGGTTCAGATTGGCGATCGAGGTGGCGAGCTTGTTCACCTGGGACGCCATGTCCGACAGGTTGCCGTTGATCGCGGTGTTCTGATCGGTGAGCTGCTTCGACAGCGCGTTGAAACGACCGGTCAGCGCCTGCGCGCCGGTCAGCACCGACTGACGCGAAGTGTCATCGGTGGCCGAAGTCGATACAGCCTGCATCGAGGTGAAAAATTTCTGCAGCACGCCGGTCAGGCCGGTGTTGCTGTCGGACAGCGAAGCGTCGAGGCCGATGGCCTGAGCGCCGTACGCCGCGGCTTCGCTATTGAGCGAAGTGGCAGTGTGCAGTTGCGTTTCCAGATAGGAGTTGTACACGCGGCGCACATCGGCCAGCGTGGTGCCGGTGCCGATGAAAACGCTGCCGTACTGCTGCGAGGACTTGGTGCCCTGCACGGTTTGCTGGCGTGAATAACCGGCGGTGTCGACGTTGGCAATGTTGTTGCCGGTCGTGGCCAGAGAGGATTGGCTTGCAGACAACCCCGACATCCCGATATTGAGCAAACTCATGATTCAAACCTTACCTTATGTTTATAAAGGCGTCGTGGACACGCCCGCCGCAGCGTAGTTCGGGGTGTAGCCCTGGGTGTTACCCATCTGCCTGGCAATCTGCGAAATCTTGCTTGCGTAGTTCGGGTCGGTCGCGTAACCGGCCTTCTGCAACTCGCGTACAAACTGTTCTGGGTTATCGGCCGACTTCAGCACTTCTTGATAGCGATTGTTGCTCTGCAGCAAAGTCACCAGGTCATGGAAGCTGTCCTTGTAAGAGGCGTAGGAACGGAACTCGGCCGTCTCCTTGACCATCGCACCATTGCGGAACTCGCTGGTGATCGCCCGCGCCGAATCGCCCTGCCAATTGCTGCTGGCCTTGATGCCGAACAGGTTGTGGCTGCTGCTGCCATCCTGGGCGCGCATGACCGATTTGCCCCAGCCGGTTTCCAGTGCAGCCTGAGCCACGAGGTAACGCGGATCGACACCGATACGCTCGGCAGCCTCTTTGGCCATCGGCAGCATGGTGTTGACGAATTCGTCGGCCGAACTGAAAGCTTTCTTCGCCGGCGCCAGCGGAATCTGCGCCATCGCGCGACCGTAGACCTGCATCTGCCCGCCCGACGCCTTGTCGGCTTCGGCACGCGACAGCCAGTCGCCGTTGTACAGCGGGCCGGTGCCAGTGCTGGCGAGCGTGGTGCTGCGATCCGGCAATGCAGTCTTGTTGACCGGCGTGCTCGCGGCGGTGGCCGACGGCACCAGACCTGCAAGCAAGCGATCAGCCAGTTTCGGCGGCAGTGCCAGACGACGCTGGTTGATCAACGCCATGTCATTGCTGTGCGTGAGCTGAGTGCTCGGCACTTTGGCCGAACGCGAGGCCCACAGCGGACGCTCGCCATTGAGTCGCGACAGCGCGCCGTTGGTGCCGAGGGTGCCCGCGGCAATCGGCGTCGCCATGTTCGCGGCAGCGGCTTTCGCTTCTGCCTGCTTGGCAGCGGACGCAGCTTCAGCCTCGCCCGGTGCCATTGGTTTGTTCTTCGACATCTGGCGCATCAGCACGTCGGCCAGACCGATACCACCGCCCTCGCGGGACATGGAAACCGCCAGTTGCTGGTCGTACATTTCCTGATACTGCTTGGCGGCCGGCGTATTGAGCGGATTGTCCTCGCCCAGTGCGTTGGTTGCCGAGCGCATCGATTTGAGCATTTCACCGAGGAACAGCGACTCGAATTCCTGCGCAACCTTGCGCATGTTCGCATCGCTGTCCTTGTCGCCGACCTTGAGCTGGTTCAGACGATTGAGGTCGGAGTAGGAACCCGAATCGCTGCTGCCAACCACACCGCTTTTGCGCATATCCATAGTGGCCGTCCTCAGATCACGATCAGGTCGGCTTGCAACGCGCCGGCCTGCTTCAGTGCTTCAAGAATCGCCATCAAGTCACCCGGTGCCGCGCCGACCTGGTTCACCGCCCGCACGATCTCGTCGAGGGTAGTGCCCGGACCGAACTTGAACATCGGCTTGGCTTCTTGCTCGGCGTTCACACGCGAGCGCGGCACAACCGCCGTCTGGCCGTTGGACAACGGACCAGGCTGGCTGACAATCGGGTCTTCGGTGATGGTCACGGTCAGGCTGCCGTGGGTCACGGCGGCCGGCGAGACTTTCACGTTCTGGCCAATGACGATGGTGCCGGTGCGCGAATTGATGATGACTTTCGCCACCGCCTGACCCGGATCGACTTCGAGGTTTTCCAGGATCGACAGATAGTCGACACGCTGGCTCGGATCGAGCGGCGCGGTCACGCGAATCGAACCGCCGTCAATCGCCTGAGCGACACCAGGGCCGAGCATGTCGTTGATCTTGTCGACGATGCGCTTGGCAGTGGTGAAGTCGGAACGGTTGAGGTTCAGCGTCAGGCTGTTGCCCTGGTTGAAACCGCTCGGCACCGAACGCTCCACCGACGCACCGCCGGGGATGCGACCGGCCGACGGAACGTTGACGGTGATCTTCGAACCGTCACGCCCTTCCGCATCAAAACCGCCGACCACGAGGTTGCCCTGAGCCACGGCGTAGACATTGCCATCGATACCTTTGAGCGGGGTCAGCAACAACGTGCCGCCGCGCAGGCTCTTGGAGTTACCGATCGACGAAACGGTGATGTCGACTTGCTGACCGGGCTTGGCAAACGCCGGCAGATCAGCACTGATCGACACCGCTGCAACGTTCTTCAACTGCACGTTGCCCGACCCGGGCGGCACCTTGATGCCGAACTGCGAGAGCATGTTGTTGAAGGTCTGCAGGGTGAACGGGGTCTGCGTCGTCTGGTCACCGGTGCCGTTAAGCCCGACCACCAGGCCATAGCCGATCAATTGGTTGGAACGCACGCCGGAGATACTGGCGATGTCCTTCAACCGTTCGGCTTGTGCAGTGAATGCCACCGGCAACAACAGCGCGGCCAGCATCAGGCTTTTCAGATTCAACGTGGCCACCTAGAAAGGGAACAGCGGGCTGAGGAAGAAACGGTCGAACCAGCCTGGCTGACTCGTATCGGCAAACGCACCGGTACCCGAATAGGTGATGCGCGCATCGGCAACCCGGGTCGACGAAACGGTGTTGTCGGTGGCGATGTCATCGGCGCGAACCATGCCGGCAATGCGCACCAGTTCGTCACCGGTGTTCAGGGTCAGCCACTTCTCGCCACGCACCGCGATGATGCCGTTGGGCAATACATCGGCAACGGTGACGGTGATCGAACCGGTCAGGCTGTTGCTCTGCCCCGACTTGGCATCGCCCTTGGTCGAACGGTCGGCGCTGTAGCCGGCGTTCAGGCTAAGGTCGCCGCCACCAATCGGATTATTGGTGGTCAGGCTGGAGCCGAACAACGAGCTCAGACCAACCGAGTTGTCACTGTTCTTGTCCATCTGCGAGTTGGCGTTCTTGCTCGCCTGCGTGCGCTCGTTCAGGGTGATGGTGATGATGTCACCGACCCGGAACGCCTTGCGGTCGCTGTACAGGTTCTGCTCGAAACCGGCCTGATAGATCGAGCCGTTATTGGCCGCAGCCGGCAACGGCGTGCGCGGCAGCACCGGAGCGTAGTAAGGGTCATTGGGCTTGGGCGTCGGAGCGACGCAGCCCGCGAGCGAGACCACCCCACTCAATGCCAGAACAGATACAAAGCGATTCATGACCCTACCTCACGGTGTTGCAGGCAGCCTCATGGCCGCCCCAAAGACTTGATTACAGATTCTGCGTTACGAACGAGAGCATCTGGTCGGCGGTGGAAATCACTTTGGAGTTCATCTCGTAAGCGCGCTGAGTGGTGATCATGTTGACCATCTCTTCAACGGTGCTGACGTTGGACGTTTCCAGGGTGTTCTGCAGCGTGGTACCGAAACCGGCCAGCCCCGGAGTGCCGACTTGCGGCGCGCCGGAAGCAGCAGTTTCCAGGAACAGGTTGTTGCCCACGGCTTGCAGACCGGCCGGGTTGATGAAGTCAGCGGTCTGCAGGTTGCCGATCACTTGCGAAGCGGCGTTGCCAGGCAAGGTCACGGAAACGGTGCCGTCATTGCCGACGGTGAAGGTTTGCGCGTCGTTCGGGATAACAATCGCAGGCTCCAGAGCGAAACCACTGGCGTTGACGATCTGGCCATTGGAATCGAGGTGGAATGTACCGTCACGGGTGTAGGACGTGGTGCCGTCCGGCTGCAGGATCTGGAAGAAACCGCGACCGTTGATGGCCATGTCCAGCGGCTGCTCAGTCGTTTGCAGGCTGCCGGCGGTGAAGTTTTTCTGAGTGCCGACGATGCGCACACCGGTACCCAATTGCAGACCCGTCGGCAGTTCGCTGTCTTGAGTCGACTGGGCGCCTGGCTGGCGTTTGATCTGGTACAGCAGGTCCTGGAATTCTGCGCGGTCACGTTTGAAACCCGTGGTCGACACGTTGGCCAGGTTGTTGGAAATGGTAGTCAGGTTGGTGTCCTGAGCGGACAGACCTGTTTTGGCAACCCATAGAGCCGGAAGCATTCGATTCTCCTCGTGCGCCTGTTTTACGGCGCGACGTTCTGATAATTAGCTGATCTGCAAGACCCGAGCCATGGCCTGGTCGTCGTCTTTGGCGGTGTTCATCATCTTGATGTGCAACTCGAACTGCTTGGCCAGGGCCAGCACCGAGGTCATCTCTTCGACGGCATTGACGTTGCTCGACTCAAGAAAACCCGAGACCAGTTTGACGTTGGCATCGGCCTGCGCCGGCTGGCCGTCCTTGGTGTAGATCGAGCCGTCGAGGCCTTTATTCATGTTCTTGATGTCCGGGTTGACCAGTTTGATCCGGTCGACTTCGGCCATCACGCGCGGGCCTTCACCCATCGCGCGAATACTGATGGTGCCGTCTTCACCGACTTCGATCTGCTGCTCGGGCGGCACGGCGATCGGACCGCCATTGCCCATCACCGGCATGCCGTTGCCGGCGCGCAACACACCGAGGGCATCGACGTTCAGGCTGCCGGTGCGCACGTAGCTTTCGCCACCGCTCGGGTTCTGCACGGCGATCCAGCCGTTGCCGGTCACGGCCACGTCGAGGTCACGACCGGTCTGCACCAGCGAGCCAGGCGTGAAGTCGGTAGCGGGCCGCTCGCTCATGGCAAACGCACGCGCCGGAAAGCTGTCACCGAACACCGGCATCGAACGCGCCTGTTCCAGGTCGCGCTGAAAACCGTTGGTGGAGATGTTCGCCAGGTTGTTGGCATGCGCCTTTTGCGCCAGTGCGTTCTGGCTGGCGCCGGTCATTGCCACATAAAGGTACTTGTCCACACTCTTTCCTCTGCATGCCGGACGTTTGCCGCCCACCGCTGTACTGCTGAGCCTTAAGCAATTTGCAGACCAACTTTTTTCTGGCAGCACGAAGCCCGGCAAACAAAGGACTTGAAGGGTTTTAGGGGGAAAAGGGAAATGTATCGAAGTCGAAAAACCGGCGGTGGAATGCCGCTATGCGGCAATCACGATCTCTGAGGTTGTTGGCGAACTTGTGGCGAGGGGATTTATCCCCGCTGGGTGGCGAAGCCGCCCCGATACCGATAAACGCAGTTCAACTGATACACCGCTTTGGATGGATTTGGGGCTGCTTCGCAGCCCATCGGGGATAAATCCCCTCGCCACAGGGGTTCTTCTTAACTTCCGGAATCTTTGCCGACTTCGTATTCGCGCAATTTGTTAGCAATGGTGGTGTGCGAGACGCCGAGTCGCTTGCCGAGTTGCCGACTACTCGGATGTTCCGAATACAGCCGCTCCAGCACAGCCTTCTCAAAGCGCCCGACAATTTCATCCAGCCCGCCCTCCAGCGAAAAATCGCCAAGCGGCTGACGCACGCCATAATCCGGCAGGCGAATGTGCTCAGCCTTGACCGTGCCGCCGTCACACAGCGAAACCGCCTGAAACAGCACGTTCTCCAGTTGCCGCACATTGCCCGGCCAATGGTAGTGACTCAGCCGATCCATCGCCGCCGGTGCCAGTTTCGGCAGCGCGCAACCGATCTGCCGACTGGCCTGATCGAGGAAGTGTTCAACCAGCGGTGTCAGCCCGTCGAGGCATTCACGCAGTGGCGGGATGTGCAGCGAAAGCACGTTCAAGCGATGGTACAAATCCTGACGAAACTCACCGCGCGCGCACAGTTCGGACAAGTCCACCTGCGTCGCGCAGATCACCCGCACATCCAGATACACCTCTTCATCACTGCCGACACGACGGAAGCAACCGTCCTGCAAGAAGCGCAGCAATTTCACCTGCAAGCGCGGGCTCATTTCGCCGACGCCATCGAGAAACAACGTACCGCCCGCCGTCAGCTCCAGCAGCCCGAGCTTGCCTTCGGCCCGCGCACCTTCGAACGCGCCGGGGCCGTAGCCGAACAACTCGGTCTCGGCCATCGACTCGGGCAACCCGGCACAGTTGAGCGCCATCAACGGCGATTGTCCGCGTGGACTGGCGAGGTGACAGGCGCGCGCCAGCAATTCTTTGCCGGTGCCGGTTTCGCCTTCTATCAATAGCGGCGCATCCAGCGGTGCCATACGCCGAGCTTCGCGCACCACGGCGGCCATGACTTTGGAACTCTGGAAGATGCTGTCGAAGCCGCGCAGCTCTTGCTTGCGCACGTTATAGATACGCTCGCCAACCCGGTCCGCTCGATGCAAAGTCAGCACCGCGCCGGCCATGGCTTCGCTGTCGTCGTGTTCGGATTGCAGTGGTGCGATGTCGGCGAGAAACACGTCGCCCTTGACCTTGACCCGCATGCCGTTGATCCGCGATTTGTTGGCGCGCACCAGTTCCGGCAAGTCGAAATCTTCGGCGTAACGCGACAGCGGAATTCCCGGAACCTCGTCGACGCGCACCCCGAGCAACTGCGCCGCCGCGCGGTTGGCCGCCACGATCGAGCCGCCCATGTCGATCGACAGCACCGGAAACTCCAGCGCGCCGAGCAAGGCGTTCAATTCCATATGCCGACGTTCGCTGGGCATCAGCCCGACGCGCTTGACGCCAAACACCCCGGCAATCGCTTCGAACTTCGGGCGCAGCGCCTGGAACTGAATGTTGATCAGGTTCGGGCAATGCAGGTAGATCGCGTTGCCGTGCTCGCCACCAACTTCGCCGCGTGCGACGTTGATCCCGTACTCCACCAGCAAGTTGAGAATGTCGCGCAGGATGCCGATGCGGTTCTGGCAGTGGACTTTGATACGCATATGAAAGGCCCGATACAGGTCAATGGGCGGGTTGGCGCGGATTTTTCTGCGCCGGTCGCAAGATAATCGTCAAGATTATGTGACAGCCAAGCGCCTTTTCAAACCCGCCAATCACCGCAAACACGACTTTTCCCACAATACGTAACGAAAAGTTTACGGATGATGCCGAATTTTCCCACTTCAAACTATTTCAACCTGCTGCATCAACCCACGCTCTCAGGTAATTCTGAATCCATCGCTGGACATAACAAGAACGAATTCCCCTAGCAGGAGAGCAGTATGAAGCAGACGCAATACGTGGCTCGCGAGCCCGATGCGCAAGGTTTTATCGACTACCCCGCCGAAGAACACGCGGTGTGGAATACGCTGATCACCCGCCAGCTGAAAGTGATCGAGGGTCGAGCGTGCCAGGAATACCTGGACGGTATCGACAAACTCGGTCTGCCCCACGACCGCATTCCGCAACTCGGCGAGATCAACAAAGTCCTCGGCGAGACCACCGGTTGGCAGGTCGAACGCGTTCCTGCGCTGATTCCCTTCCAGACCTTCTTCGAATTGCTCGCCAGCAAGCGCTTCCCGGTGGCCACGTTCATTCGTACCCGCGAAGAACTGGACTACCTGCAAGAGCCGGACATTTTCCACGAGATCTTTGGTCACTGCCCGCTGCTGACCAACCCGTGGTTCGCTGAATTCACCCACACCTACGGCAAGCTCGGCCTGCAAGCCAGCAAGGAAGAACGCGTGTACCTGGCGCGTCTGTACTGGATGACCATCGAGTTCGGTCTGGTCGACACGCCGCAAGGCCAGCGCATCTACGGCGGCGGCATTCTGTCCTCACCCAAAGAAACTGTTTACTCGCTGTCGGACGAACCTGAGCATCAGGCCTTCGATCCGCTGGAAGCCATGCGTACGCCGTACCGCATCGACATCCTGCAACCGGTCTACTTTGTACTGCCGAACCTCAAGCGCCTGTTCGACCTCGCCCACGAAGACATCATGGGTATGGTCAAGCAAGGTATGCAGTTGGGTCTGCACGCGCCAAAATTTCCGCCAAAACCGAAAGCGGCGTGACCCGCCACTTTTGCTGACAAGTGAGTCTGTCAGTTGCCGCCACTTTGGTTTAGCGTGGCGGCATTGACGGCCAATATAAAAAAACACCTCCAGATTTCAGGAAGCCCACCATGTCCACTTTGAACCAAGCCCACTGCGAAGCCTGCCGCGCCGATGCGCCACAAGTCAGCGACGAAGAACTGCCGATTCTGATCAAGCAGATCCCTGACTGGAACATCGAAGTGCGCGACAGCATCATGCAGCTGGAAAAAGTTTTCCTGTTCAAGAATTTCAAGCACGCGCTGGCGTTCACCAACGCAGTCGGCGAGATCTCCGAGGCTGAAGGTCACCACCCGGGCCTGCTCACCGAGTGGGGCAAAGTCACCGTGACCTGGTGGAGCCACTCGATCAAAGGCCTGCACCGCAACGACTTCATCATGGCCGCGCGCACTGACGAAGTGGCCAAGACCGCAGAAGGACGCAAGTAATGCACTTCGACGCCATTGGCCGGGTGCCCGGCGATCCGATCCTCGGTCTGATGGAGGCTTATGCGCAGGATGCCAATCCGCGCAAATTCGACCTTGGCGTCGGCGTTTATAAAGATGCCCAAGGCCTGACGCCGATCCCCGAGGCGGTGAAAATCGCCGAAGCGCGGCTGGTCGAGAGCCAGAACACCAAGACCTACATCGGTGGCCACGGCAATCCGCTGTTCGGCAAAGTCATCAATGAGCTGGTACTCGGTGCCGATTCGGCACTGATCGCCGAACAGCGTGTTGGCGCCACCCAGACACCGGGCGGTACCGGTGCCCTGCGTCTGGCTGCGGACTTCATCGCCCAGTGTCTGCCGGGCAAAGGCGTCTGGCTGAGCAACCCGACCTGGCCGATCCACGAAACGATTTTCGCGGCGGCCGGGGTCAAGGTCAGCCATTACCCATACGTGGGCAGCGACAATCGTCTCGACGTTGAAGCAATGCTCGAAGTGCTCAATCAAGTGCCGAAGGGCGACGTGGTTCTGCTGCACGCGTGCTGCCACAACCCGACCGGTTTCGACCTCAGTCATGACGACTGGCGTCGAGTGCTGGACGTAGTGCGCAGCCGCGATCTGCTGCCGCTGATCGACTTCGCCTATCAAGGCTTTGGTGATGGTCTGGAGCAGGACGCGTGGTCAACCCGACTGTTCGCCGCTGAAGTGCCGGAACTGTTGATCACCAGTTCCTGCTCGAAGAACTTCGGCCTGTATCGCGACCGCACCGGTGCGCTGATCGTCTGCGCAAAAAGCGCCGACAAGCTCATCGACATTCGCAGCCAACTGGCCAACATCGCCCGCAACCTGTGGTCGACTCCGCCAGATCACGGCGCGGCAGTCGTCGCCACCATCCTCGCCGACCCGGAACTGAAAAGCCGCTGGGCCGACGAAGTCGAAGCCATGCGCCTGCGCATCGCCCAACTGCGCAGCGGTCTGGTCGAAGCGCTGGAACCGCACGGCTTGCGCGAGAAGTTCGCACACATTGGCGTGCAACGCGGGATGTTCTCCTACACCGGTCTGTCGCCGGAACAGGTGAAACAACTGCGCGAGCATCACAGCGTGTACATGGTCAGCTCGGGCCGGGCCAACGTGGCCGGTATCGATGCAACCCGCCTCGACCTGCTGGCCGAAGCGATCGCCAACGTCTGCAAATAACCAAATGTGGGAGCGAGCTTGCTCGCGAAAGCGCCGGATCAATCGACACCTGTGTCGGCTGAGAGGGCCCCTTCGCGAGCAAGCTCGCTCCCACAGTCGTTTGTGCGCTGCCTTCTCCCGTGCGGCCATTTGTCGCAATAAATCGAATTAAAAGTCTGATTGTCATTTTTCCTGCTGTATCCTGCGCAGGCTTTCTGAAAGCGCGGATCTACCAGATCTATCAACAGACTTAGCGAGGAGCGCAACCATGCACGAGATTCCTAATCTCCCCTTCCCAAGCCTGCACGAACCTGAGCAGACGACCACGCAACAAGCCGGCGCAGCACAGGCCGAGCCGCAAGAAGCAGTTGAAAGCCGTCCGGCCGACAGCGACGAGTAAGCAATACCCGCCGTACAGACCGTGTGGAAAGCGCTAAGATGCGCTTTCCACACTGCCTGAAACCTGAGCCACCATGTCCAAAGAATTCGATGAACAGCAGGCCGCGACCCTGATCGGTGCCACCGAGAAGATGATCGAGATCTGGAGCCGTCTCTCGCCCGAGAAGCAAGCCGCCCTGCTTGCCCGTTTCGGCAGCGAAGAAAACGCCCTCGCCGCGCTGGTCACTACGCAATTGGTCGCCCCGGCCAAATAGTTTTACTTTTCCCCGCCCCACACGCGCCCACGCCGGTATCATGAGCAGCCTATCTATTCTGCTCGCCCCGTGGATCGTTACCCATGTCGTTGTCTATGCCAGAACCCCAGCGCCCCCTGGCGGTTACGCTGCAAGTCGTTTCCATCGTCCTCTTCACGTTTATCGGCTACCTGAATATCGGCATTCCGCTCGCCGTATTGCCCGGTTATGTCCACAGTGACTTGGGCTTCGGCGCGGTCATCGCCGGGCTGGTGATCAGCGTGCAATACCTCGCCACCCTGCTCAGCCGCCCGTATGCCGGCAAGATCATTGATAACAAGGGCAGCAAACTGGCGGTGATGTATGGCTTGGCCGGGTGCGGTCTGAGCGGTGTGTTCATGCTGATTTCGGCGTGGACGCAGAGCTTGCCGATGCTCAGCCTGATCAGTCTGCTGATTGGGCGGCTGGTGTTGGGCAGCGCGGAAAGTCTGGTGGGTTCCGGTTCGATTGGCTGGGGCATCGGCCGGGTCGGCGCGGCAAACACCGCCAAGGTGATTTCGTGGAACGGCATTGCCAGTTACGGCGCCATCGCCATCGGCGCGCCACTGGGCGCACAGTTGGTCAGAGAGTTGGGCTTGTGGAGCATGGGCGTGAGCATCGTGCTGCTCTCGCTGCTCGGCCTGATGCTGGCGTGGCCGAAAATCGCTGCGCCGATTGTGGTCGGCGAGCGCTTACCGTTCATGCATGTGCTGGGCCGAGTGTTTCCACACGGTTGCGGTCTGGCACTGGGTTCGATTGGGTTCGGCACCATCGCCACCTTCATCACCCTGTATTACGCGACGCAGCACTGGGAAAACGCGGTGTTGTGCCTGAGCCTGTTCGGCGCCAGTTTCATTGGCGCGCGACTGCTGTTTGGCAATTTGATCAACCGTCTCGGCGGGTTCCGTGTGGCGATTGCCTGTCTGTCAGTGGAAACCCTGGGCCTGTTGCTGCTGTGGCTCGCGCCGGACGCGCATTGGGCGTTGGCCGGTGCGGCGTTGAGCGGTTTCGGTTTCTCGCTGGTGTTCCCCGCGCTGGGCGTGGAAGCAGTGAACCTGGTGCCGGCCTCCAGCCGTGGTGCGGCGGTCGGGGCTTATTCGCTGTTCATCGATTTGTCGCTGGGGATCACCGGGCCGCTGGCCGGGGCGATTGCGGCGGGCTTCGGCTTTGCTTCGATTTTCTTGTTTGCCGCCCTCGCTGCATTTTGCAGCCTGGTGCTGAGTGTCTTTCTATACAGGCATTGCGCTAAAAAATAATGATCGACACCTAACGCAAAGAAGACCGCTGAGGCAGCAGCCGTAGCGGTCTTCGGGCTGAAAAGGCACTGTTCTTGGCTGTATATCACCCGATCAGACGCATGATCTCGTAGGTGTCGGGCGAACCATCATGACTTGCAGAAACAACGATATTCCGGTCTGTCTGGACAGCTAATGAATGCACGATATTCTTCTCGGGCAGCGCAGCAATCCCGTCTTTTCCAAAACTACCTTGCCACCCCATACTCTGCTCGAGCGTTCCGATTACAGCATCCCCGTTACCTTGGGAGTCGTATTGCCGTGCCGCCACGACGATGGTCGAACCCGGATTGTAGAGTCGCGCAGCAAATACTTCGGTTTCTCCATTTCCGCCGAGTGAACCGGTCCAGCCTCTATCTCCATAGTCCGGGTCTTCTTCGCCATCCGCTCCGCGACGTTGGACGACAAGAAAGAAGTGCTGACTGGCGGCATTTGCAGCCGTGCCCGACAGGTAAATTTTTGATGTGTCGTCCCTGAACAGAATGGATTTTTTCACATTTGGCTGCTGATCGTAGTAGCCATCACTCCCGAAATCCGTAGCAACCTTCCCGTTAGCGTCGAACTTGACTAAAAACCAACCACCTTCGCCGGTGACGTGAGTAGTGGCTGCAAGTAGAAAGTTCGAGCCTTGCGGAACTAGACTCTCGATTCTCTCGAGGTGCATGCCATTGCGCTGCAACAACATATATCCAACCTCGTGGAAACTTGTATCCAGGTCCCCATTGCCCAGCACATTCGCAAGTACGCCGTAATTATATAAATCTTCGTACGGCTGACAACTGGACAGCATGACCGTACCGTTACTCAATAGCGTCATTGCTCCAGAAAATTCGAGTTCAATTCCCTTACCATTTGGGGGCGAGGCAAATAAAGGGCCACCTTCAGCGAGGTCGAAATAATTAAAATAAGCTAGCCCTCCTTTGCCGAACGAACCATCCAATTTCCCGGCAAGATCCAACTTGGCCAAACCTGGAAAATGCGCTCCGGTCAACGTCTCTGCGCAGAACCCCACTACAATTGTCTGAGTAGCCTCATCAACCTGCAAATCAAAGGGTCGCGCCGACTTCGTTGCTGAAAAATGATCGGACAATTTAAACTTCGCAAGCCCGCCATTACCAAATCGGGCATCCAGATTTCCGTTGACATCAAGCATAGCCACGTAAGTCGTTTCGCTGAGACTTGCGTAAGCCGCACACAGAACATTCCCACTGCCTAAAACATGAAGCGTACAAACTTCCAGATCGGCGCCTTGCTCATCGAGCAAGTGAACTTTCCCGCCATCACCAAAACTTACGTCGAGGTCTCCTCGATTCGCAACATTCGCACTTAAACTAACACGACTGGTCATGATTAACGTCCCTGACAGGTTGAAGAGAAGATGCCAGTCATTAAACAGAATCACTAACTCTCAGTCTCCTGTCAGAAATGACAGTTGTATAGATCGAATAGTAATAAAAACCTACTCAATCACAAAAAAGATCCATCTGAATAATTGACTTAGCACTATTACATCGCACGTTCGGAATTGCCGAGCACTCAAAAATCCACCTTGCCGCGCCCGGCCTTGATGCTGCCGCGCTTGGTTTTCGATTCGAGCCGACGCTTCTTCGAACCGAGGGTCGGCTTGGTCGGGCGGCGTTTCTTTTCGACTTTGGTGGCGCTTAGAATCAGCTCGGTCAGGCGCTCCAGCGCATCGGCGCGGTTAGCTTCCTGCGTGCGGTATTGCTGAGCCTTGATGATCAACACGCCATCGCTGGTGATGCGACTGTCGCGCAACGCGAGCAGACGCTCCTTGTAGAACTCCGGCAAGGACGAAGCCGGAATGTCGAAGCGCAGGTGCATGGCACTCGAGACCTTGTTGACGTTCTGCCCTCCCGCGCCTTGCGCGCGAATGGCGGTCAACTCGATCTCGGCATCCGGCAGATGCACAGTGTTGGAAATCTTCAGCATTGCATTCTCATCGTGAAACCTGACGTCTCGTTACATCCCTGAAGCTGCTCGTGGGCACGGCTTCAAGGGCATTTCCAATTTCTGACCGGCCACTATACACAGATGAAGTATCATCCCCGCCCATACAACCTTGGCCCTAACTATCCCAATGCAGGAAGCATAAGCATGACCAGCAAAGCAGTTATCGTTTTCAGTGGCGGACAGGACTCCACAACCTGCCTGATTCACGCCCTCGCCCACTACGATGAAATTCACTGCATCACCTTCGACTATGGTCAGCGCCATCGCGCAGAAATTGAAGTCGCCCAGCATCTGGCCAAGAAGCTCGGCGTCATCGTGCATAAAGTTCTGGATGCATCGTTGTTGAATGAGCTGGCGATCAGCAGCCTGACACGCGACAACATTCCGGTGCCGACCGTGAACAGCTCAGGTGAAAGTATTCCGAGTACGTTTGTGCCGGGCAGAAACATTCTGTTCTTAACCCTGGCTTCGATTTATGCGTATCAAGTTCAAGCCAAAACAGTCATCACCGGTGTTTGCGAGACTGATTTCTCTGGCTATCCAGACTGTCGAGATGAGTTCGTCAAGGCTTTGAACAAAGCCATTGAGCTAGGCATGGATTACCCATTGACGCTGGAAACGCCGCTGATGTGGCTGAACAAGGCAGAAACCTGGGCCTTGGCCGATTACCACAATCAACTGGATTTGATTCGCGAACAAACGCTGACTTGCTATAACGGCATTATGGGCAGCGGATGTGCCGATTGCGATGCTTGCAATCTTCGCGCGAAAGGACTGAACGAGTTCTTGAATAACAAATCGCAAGTTACACAGAGTTTGAAAGCCAAGCTTAACCTTTCGTAAAACACAAAAGCGCTCACTCAGACATGCACACAATGGCATGTCAAGTGAGCGCCAGCCTTGGCTTATCGAGTCTGGACTGCGCCTGTCAAATACTTCTTGAACAATGACCTTGCGCCGTATGCAGGCAAGACGTTAAAGAACGCAAAGCAAACTTTAATCGCGATCTGAACGTAGATCATGCTGAGGATCGCACTGTTCTCCATAACGCCATAAAACGCGATATAGCAGAACAGAAAACTGTCGATGATCACCGCGAACAACGTACTCAAAAACACCCGCAGAAACAGAAACTTCGAGTTGGTGAGCTCTTTGATTTTGCACAACAACCACGAGTTTATGTTTTCAGACACCAGAAACGAAATAGAAGATGCAACCAGCACTGAAGACAACTGGCTGATGACATCATTGTAAGGCCCATCGAGTTTCCAGCCTGGCAAGCCAGGAAGGTGAGTGGTAATGGCCAACAGAATAATAATGGCCGCATTGCTGATGAAGGCAAAAAGTATCGCCTTGCGCGCCAGTCTCAGGCCAAACGTCTCATTCAGCAAATCAACGATCAGAAATGTCAGCGGATAAAGGAATGTTCCCGGTGTCACGACGATATCGAAGTATTCCAGATAAATTGGCTTGGTCGCGGCAATACTGGTGAAGATATAGAGTGTGAACAGCATCAGGTTCAGAATGATGTAAATCATCCATGAACTCTCATGACGGTCGTTCATTTCGTAGGCGGTGAGCGCCCCGCCCTGGGAGTAGAACTTCTTGTACAGGTTTTTCACTTCGATTTTATTCAGATTATCCATAATCTCACTATTCAACACTTCGCTCAGTTTTATTTTAATGATCTTGCCCGTCGCGATAATCATGATCACGGCGAGGCTTTTTTCGTTTTCAAATCCCAATAGCTTGTATTTGCTGTTTTCCATTTCAACACTACAGCCCATTAAATCGTTCCTCGATTATGTCTCCGACAACACAAAAACGATCCGCAACAACGCCGACCTCTTTGGTTATCAGCAGCTTTTTGGTGATGTGGTCATACACCAGCTTTTCCCTGTCGCTGGTTGATGAACCTTTTTGCACTATCAATAAATCGCCCGACTCATTTTTGCCGCTGATTTCGTTTTCCAGCAGCACACCGATCAAATTGAAGGATGTTCCGAAATAGTAGGTCAATGGGTAAATGGTCGCCAGCTCACCAATTCGCTTATCCAGATTCTGTAGAACCAGACTCTCTTTCAGAATAGGCACTGCGGCGGGATTCATATTCCCCTGCGGTGAAATACTGCTGTCTATTATTTCCTTCTCTTGAAAATCGATAGTTTCTATTTCTTCATAAGAAACGCCGAAAAAATCAGAAATCTTACGCACCGTGGACTGCTGTACGTTTACCACCTTACCTTCGAGAATGTTGTAGATGGTAGTTCTGGTCAGGCCACTGGAATTGCACAAGGACAGTTGAGTTTCACCGCGACTTTTTATCAAGTACTTGATGTTGTTCTTGAGATTCTCCGATCTTTCTTTTCTGTGCATGAAATGCTTACCCGTCCTTTTTATCCGCAATCAAGGATACGCCCTGAATACTCACTCAGTACTCACAAGCGAAGTACTTGATTACGGCTTTCTCCGTATGAAAGCCGCGAGCGATCATAGCATCGCTCCATTCCTTGAGCCCGGCACACGCAGTTTTACACCTAACCCCCATGCAAAAAGAATCATTTTCTTTGAACAATGTTCATTTTTCTGATTAATTCGGTGGCATTCCTGACTGAAAAACCTATGATGCACCCAGCCGTCCTGCGCTCAAAGCATCGTGCGCAGGTATGAAACGCTGGCTGCCGGTACAGACGTTAGTTGGGCGCGCATGGGCGCCACAACACGGATCGTCTGCATCGGAGGTACACCACGCAAGCTCAGGAAAGTCGCGCTGTTGTTCGCAGCGCGCAACACACAGGGAAGGTAAACAGACGATGGCAGTCATGACTGAACAGCCTGCGAGCCAGGTAGATTTGCTGCGCCGTGGCCTGGCGGATCTTCGTGCAGAAGATGCCGAACTGGCGCAGATCCTCGACGCTGAAATCACGCGTCAACACCGCACGCTGTCACTGATCTCCTCTTCCAGCGCGGTCAAGCCGCGCACTTTGGTGGCATCCGCTTCGACGCTGGTCAACGTAACCGCTGAAGGCATGCTCGGCCGGCGCGGTCACACCGGTTGCGAAAACGCCGATCGGGTTGAGTCGCTGGCCGTGCGCAGAGCGCGAGAATTGTTCGGCGCCCAATACGCAAACGTGCAATCGCATTCAGCGTCGAACGCCAATTACCAGGTGCTGACGGCCCTGCTTGAGCCTGGCGATACCCTGTTGGGAATGGCCGTCGAACATGGCGGGCACCTCACCCATGGCTGCCCGACTGCATTCTCCAGCGACTACTACAAGGCCATCCAGTACGGCACGACTGCGCAAGGCCTGATCGATTACGACGAGGTGCGCACACTGGCGCTGGCGCATCGCCCGCGCATCATCATGTGCGGCGCAACGGCTTACTCGCGTGTGGTGGATTTCCAGCGTTTTCGCGAAATTGCCGATGAAGCCGGCTCGCTCCTGCTGGCTGACATTTCGCACATCGCCGGACTGGTTGCCACCGGGCGCCATCCGAATCCGATCGACGTTGCGCACGTCACCACCACTTGCACTCACAAGCAACTCGCCGGCCCGCGTGGTGGCTTGATTCTGTCCGGCCGAGACGCGAACACCAAAGTCCCCGGCCTGCGGATCACCTTCAGCCGTGCGCTTGAGCAAGCCGTATATCCGGGCATGCAGGGCGCGCCGGCAGTGAACATGATCGCGGCCAAAGCGGCGGCACTGGGCTACGCGATGTCTGCCGAATTCGACGCTGACATGGCGCGCATCCGCGCCACGGCAGAGGCGATGGCCAGCGCGTTTCAGGCGCATGACTACGAGGTCATCGGCGGCGGCAGTGACAACCATACGATTCTGCTGCGCCTGCGTGGCGGCATCACCGGCTGCATGGCGCAATCGGCGCTGGATCAGTGCGGGATCATCGTCAACCGCCATCGCGTACCCGGCGAACCCCGAGCGTCCCACATCACCAGCGGCTTGCGCATCGGCACTGGCTGCATGGCGCAGCGTCACATCGATGCCCAAGGCTGCCGCGAAGTCGTCGAGCTGATCTGCCGGATTCTCGACAACCTCACGCCACTCGGCGAGCAGGATTACACGCTGCAACCTGCACTGCGTGAGCAATTGCGCCTACAGACTGAAGCGCTGTGCACGCGCTATCCCATCGCAGATTACGCATAACCCTTCTTGCGCAGACAAAAAACCCGGCGCTTGGCCGGGTTAGTTGTTTGTGCGTCAGCGCTTACTTGGCAGCACCTGCCGCCTGCACAGCTTGTTGCGCACCGCGTTTGTTCTTGATCACGTAGCAGACCCACATGAACACGACCCACACCGGAATCGCGTACACCGAGATCTGGATGCCCGGAATCAGCAGCATCACACCCAGAATGAATGCAACGAATGCCAGGCAGATGTAGTTGCCGTACGGATACCACAGCGCTTTGAACAACGGCGTCTGCCGGGTCTTGTTCATGTGCTGGCGGAACTTGAAGTGCGAAAAGCTGATCATCGCCCAGTTGATCACCAGCGTCGCTACAACCAGCGACATCAGCAGCTCAAGCGCGTGTTGCGGGATCAGGTAGTTGAGCAACACTGCCACCAGCGTCACCGCTGCGGAAGCAAGGATCGAACGCACCGGCACGCCGCGCTTGTCGATCTTCGCCAGCGCTTTCGGCGCATCACCTTGCTCGGCCATACCCAGCAACATGCGGCTGTTGCAGTAGGTGCCGCTGTTGTACACCGACAACGCAGCGGTCAAGACCACGAAGTTGAGGATGTGCGCGGCGGTGTTACTGCCGAGCATCGAGAACACTTGTACGAACGGGCTACCGCTGTAGGAATCGCCGGAAGCATTGATGTTCGCCAGCAGGGCATCCCACGGAGTCAACGACAGCAGGATCACCAGCGCGCCGATGTAGAAAATCAGGATGCGGTAGATCACCTGGTTGATGGCTTTCGGGATCACGGTCTTCGGCTGGTCGGCTTCAGCTGCGGTGAAACCGAGCATTTCCAGACCGCCGAAGGAAAACATGATGATTGCCATGGCCATCACCAGACCGCTGACGCCATTGGGGAAGAAACCACCGTGCGACCACAGGTTGCTCACCGAGGCTTGCGGGCCGCCATTGCCGCTGACCAGCAGGTAGCTGCCCAGCGCGATCATGCCGACGATCGCCACGACCTTGATGATCGCGAACCAGAATTCGGCTTCACCGAAGACTTTGACGTTGGCCAGGTTGATCAGGTTGATCAGCACGAAGAAGCCAGCAGCGGTCACCCAGGTCGGAATATCCGGCGCCCAGTAGTGCACGTACTTGCCGACCGCTGTCAGCTCCGACATACCCACCAGAATGTACAGAATCCAGCAGTTCCAGCCCGACAGGAAACCGGCAAAGCCGCCCCAGTACTTGTGCGCGAAATGGCTGAAGGAACCGGCCACCGGCTCTTCGACGATCATTTCGCCGAGCTGGCGCATGATCATGAACGCGATGAAGCCGCAGATGGCGTAGCCGAGGATCATCGACGGGCCGGCGGATTTCAGCACCCCGGCCGAGCCGAGGAACAATCCGGTACCGATCGCGCCACCAAGGGCGATCAGTTGAATGTGTCTGTTTTTCAGGCCGCGTTTCAGCTCGCCTGATTGCGAGGGTTGTCCACTCATGAAAAAGGTCTCACGCAAGGTTTGATGATGTTCAGTAGACGTTGCTGCAAGGTTGCGATTTGGCAGCCTCGATCAAACCCCAGCGCAGGCACCAGGAGTTCAGCTTTTTTACAACGGTCATGCGTCACCTGTTTGTTTTTATCTGTGACGAAATCGAACCCGGCACGCTCGTGACGCGACGGAGTGAACAAGGCGGATGGCCTTGAGATTTACGCGATTACGCAGAGGGTCACAGCTAAAACGCGGCGCATTGTACACCGCTAACCCCCTGCTGCCAGACACCGCTGGATCAGCGTGTCGGTTGCCGGGATTGCGCGTGTCCGCCTCGAGTAGCCCGGGCGACTGCAAAATTTGATTCAGGCCTTTGCAGGCCGTCGGTATGGACGAGTGAAAAGTCGCCCACTGAGGAGAGGTGAAATCGGATTACGGCGTTCATTGCGCCTCCTTCTTGTTATGCACCTGCACGACAGGTATAGGGCGCATCTCATCGTTCAAAGCGTTCGGAAACAAGCGCGCCAGAGCCTTGCACGGCTCAGCACAGACGGGCCTTCGGCATGAATTCCTTACAGCCGCGCCAAGCTCCCTGATCCATGGGACTAAAGCGCGTATTTCGTAAACAATACGTTACATCGCGTAACGCATAGTTTCCGATTCAGAAAAATCTGTAGGTCGTCTGCAAATTGACGGAGGCAAGCTGGCTAACGAAAAAGCCGTTTAGTTTTTTGTTTTCAAATAAGAAAACGCCGCCAGAAAAACGGAATAAAAAGTTTATTTAAAAATTAAATGGATAATTTTTTGCGCAACAAAACATCGTCAACTAGGTTCTTCACGTCCTGCCGGGGTTCGTGACCGGCAAGTCAGCGCACTGTTCCGCGAGCCATTGGCAGTTGAGAGTGCGCCGCTATTCCAATCGTGAAAGTCATCTAGGAGATCGACCATGCAAGTACTGGAAAAAGACCTGGACACCGAACTGCAACTGGACGAATGGTTCGAAGCACCGACTCATGACGCCGCCGTGGAAATGATGCAAGCCGACGCGGTCGTACCGTTCGGCACGGCGATGTGGCCTCTGTAACACGTCCCGGGCAGGCACGATCCGGCCGGTCGTGCCTGCCGCTTTTCTCACGGTCTGTCCGGGAGGGCTCATGGATAAGCCACGCGCGATTTCGCATTTCCTCTACTACCTCGAACATCACCCAGCCTTGGCCGGACTTGAATCAGCCAAGGTGCTGCTGGGGCACACTGCCGATTACGAAGCGCTGACCGGCGCCATCGCCGAAAAATCCGGCGATCATCCGCGCTTCAAGTTCAGCGCCCGACGCCTGGACCTGGAATCCACCGCAGCGCTGACTTCGGCGATCACCGACAGCGATCTGTACATTTTCTTCTACGACTCTTCCACCCTGCCCAACCCGCGCCCCGACGGCCCGGAGTTTGTCCGCGCGCTGCAAACGGTGATGGCCGAGAACTGGAAGAAATCGCTGCTGTTCAAGGATTACGGCGATTATTTCTACGACACCTTCAGCGTCACACCGCAACGCATTGCCGGGCTGAATAGCCATCTGATCCAGCGCATGTCGCAGGCCACCACCCTGAGTTTCAAGGACGAGCACGGCTCATGGTTCGAAACGCCGATGAGCAGCATCAAGAAATGGACCGACATCAACGGTGTCGGCAATTTCGACCTGGCGCCCGGTGAAATCGCCACTCACAGTGAAGCGATCAATGGGCATGTGAAGTTCAAGGGCACGTTCCTCAGCACCATTCCTTTTGCGCGCAAGTACGGCGTGCTGGAATCGCCGCTGGAGCTGTGGATCGAGAATTCGACCATCAGCCGCATCGCCACCGAGGTGCCGGGGCTGGAGCATGATTTCAACAAGTACCTGGATGCCAACCCGTCGAACCGGCGGATCGAGGAGCTGGGGATTGGTACTAACGAAGGCGTGAAAACGCTGTATGCGCGCAATGCCGGATTCGAGGAGCGTCATTGCGGTTTGCATCTGGGGCTGGGTGGTGGGGCCAAGGGCAGCCATCACCTGGATCTGATTTTCTCCAGCGGGGTCTTGGCGCTGGATGACAAACCGGTGTTTGACGGCAGGTTTGTTTTTTAGGCGGCTGACGCCATCGCTGGCAAGCCAGCTCCCACAGGGATTATGTCGATTACAAAATTTGAATCCAACCCGAATCCTGTGGGAGCTGGCTTGCCAGCGATGACGGCCTCAAAACCACGACATAACTTTCGCCAGACAAAAAAAACGCCAACCCTGAGGTTGGCGTTTTTTATTCAGCTTCAGCGCAAAAACCGCTTACTCAGGCTTGCGACGACCAAAGCCCGGACGCTGACCGGAACCAGCCGGTGCGCCACGGCGCTTGCCCGATGGCTTGTCGCCGTCGACCAGTTTGATACCTGGACGCTTCGGCGCCGGTTTGGCCGGGCGCTTGTTGGTGGTGTCCGCTGGACGATCCGCAACTGGCGTACCGCGACCGGCAGGAGCACCACGCTCGCCACGCTCAGTGCGACCGTTGGCCGGACGCGGAGCGCGCTCGCCGTCACGGGCGCCAGCAGGCTTGCGCGCTGGACGCTCGCCTTCGATGTGCGGCTCACGCGATGGACGCGGGCCGGTCGGGGCGCCAGCGGCTGGACGCAGCGTGCGCACGCGCTCGGTCTTGCCCATCGGGCGCGACGATTTGCGTTGCAGACGCTCGAGCTTGTCTTTGCTCTTGGCATTCAGTTGCGGCATGGCCACCGGGGTCAGGCCGACTTCAGCGCTCAGAATGTCAACTTCATACTGGCTCATTTCGCGCCAGCGGCCCATCGGCAGGTCGGAGTTGAGGAACACCGGACCGAAACGCACGCGCTTCAGACGGCTGACCACCAGACCCTGGGATTCCCACAGACGACGAACCTCACGGTTACGGCCTTCCATCACCACGCAGTGGTACCAGTGGTTGAAGCCTTCGCCGCCCGGAGCCTGCTTGATATCGGTGAACTTGGCCGGGCCGTCTTCCAGCACCACGCCAGCCTTCAGACGCTCGATCATCTCGTCATCGACTTCACCACGAACACGCACGGCGTACTCGCGGTCCATCTCGTAGGACGGGTGCATCAGACGGTTGGCCAGTTCACCGTCAGTGGTGAACATCAGCAGACCGGTGGTGTTGATGTCGAGACGGCCGATGTTGATCCAGCGCCCTTCTTTCGGACGTGGCAGCTTGTCGAACACGGTTGGACGACGCTCAGGGTCGTCACGGGTGCAGATCTCGCCATCGGGCTTGTTGTACATGATCACGCGGCGTACCGACTCGGCGGCTTCTTCGCGCTTGATGACCTTGCCATCGATGGTGATTGCGTCGTGCAGGTCGACGCGCAGGCCCAAGGTGGCATCTTTGCCGTTGACCTTGATGCGGCCGGCAGTGATCCAGGATTCAACATCGCGGCGCGAGCCGACGCCGATACGGGCGAGGACTTTTTGCAGTTTCTCGCCTGCTGGGCCGATTTCCTGGTCGTCTTTCTGGTCGTTGATACTCATCTGGGCACCTCCCGGTGTGATCTGTTCAGAACGCTCTGAATTAAGCGCGCTGAAGCTTTGAAATCTGGGTTCTTTGCCGAAGGGATCGACGAAGGGTCGCGAATCATACGCGGATGTGCGCGTTGGCGCATCAAAGACTAGCTGATCGATCGACAGTTATTTGCTTTTCCGCCGACCGGCCTTGCCAAGTTTGATCAGGCGCAGCGCGGCTTCGGCGAGTACCGTGCGCTTGTCGTCCTTGTCGAGCTTCTTCCAGGCCTTGATCTCGCGCTTGCTGCGCCCGCAGCCGATGCAGATGTCATCGGTGAATTTACAGAGGCTGATGCAGGGGTCTTTGGTTGAGCTCATGCTCAGTCCTCGAATTCGCGGCGCTCGGCTTCGATGGCTTCGGCGAGGGCGCGGGCTTCGGCTTCTTCTTCGCTCAGCTCGGGTTCCGGCGCGGCTTGCTCAAGGGCGGCCACGGCGGCGAGCAGTTTCTCCCTGGCCTCGGCGACGCCTAATACGTCGTCTTCGTGCTCCGGTTCGGGCTCGGGCTCAACCGTCGGCGCAACTGGCTCGGCGTCAAACTCCGTCGACACCGGCGGACCATCCGCCACATCCCGCAGCAAATCGTCGAAGTCGGTCTTGATCCCCTCCTCCATGCTGTCCAGCTCCAGCAGCAAGGTGTGGAAACTGGTTTCCTCTTTCTCTTCCTCCGGCTCGGCGCTGGCGTCGGCCAATTCCTGCAGGCTGGCGGGAACCGGTGCGTCGTCGAAGTCCAGAATCGGGTCCGGTTCCAGCTCGCGCAGTTCGGCCAGCGGCGGCAGGTCGTCGAGGTTTTTCAGGTTGAAGTGATCAAGAAAAGCCTTGGTGGTGGCGAACATCGCCGGTTTGCCCGGCACGTCGCGGTAACCGACGACACGGATCCACTCGCGCTCCATCAGCGTTTTGACGATGTTGCTGTTGACCGCCACGCCACGCACGTCTTCGATTTCGCCGCGAGTGATCGGCTGGCGATAGGCAATCAGCGCCATGGTTTCCAGCAGTGCGCGGGAATAGCGCTGCGGGCGTTCTTCCCACAAGCGCCCGACCCACGGCGAAAACTTCTCGCGGATTTGCAGGCGGTAGCCGGACGCGACTTCTTTAAGCTCGAACGCACGGCCGTCGCAGGACTTGGCGAGCAAGGTCAGGGCTTTCTTGAAGACCGGCGGTTCCGGGCGTTCGCCTTCTTCGAACAGCTCGAAAAGGCGTTCAAGCGATTGCGGTTTTCCCGAGGCCAACAGAAAGGCTTCAAGCAGGGGCGCCAGCTCGCGGGGTTCAGTCAGGTTCATGTTTCGACTCGTTATTCGGCTCGGGCTCGCACGTGGATCGCGGCGAACGGCTCATTCTGCACCAGCTCGACCAAGGATTCCTTGACCAGTTCAAGGATCGCCATAAAGGTCACCACCACCCCGAGCTTGCCTTCCTCGGCGGTAAACAGCTCGATAAACGGCACAAACCCGCCGCCCTTGAGCCGCTCGAGCACATCGCTCATACGTTCGCGGGTGGACAGCGCTTCGCGGCTGACCTGGTGGCTTTCGAACATGTCGCCACGGCGCAACACCTCGGCCATGCACATCAGGATTTCTTCCAGCGCCACGTCCGGCAACAGCTTGCGCGCGCGGGCTTCCGGGGCGTCAAGCTTGGGCACCACCACGTCGCGGCCAACCCGGCTCAGGCCATCAATGCCTTCGGCGGCAGCCTTGAAGCGCTCGTATTCCTGCAAGCGGCGAATCAGTTCGGCGCGCGGGTCGTCCTCTTCGTCTTCGACGGTTTCCGCTCGCGGCAGCAACATCCGTGACTTGATCTCGGCGAGCATGGCGGCCATCACCAGATACTCGGCTGCCAGTTCCAGACGCACCGATTGCATCAGCTCGACGTACCCCATGTACTGGCGGGTGATTTCCGCCACCGGGATGTCGAGGATGTTGATGTTCTGTTTGCGGATCAGATACAGCAGCAGGTCGAGCGGGCCTTCGAAGGCTTCGAGGAAAACCTCAAGTGCGTCCGGCGGGATGTACAGGTCCAGCGGCATTTCCATGACCGCCTGGCCATAGACCATGGCAAACGGCAGTTCTTGCTGGGCGCCGGCCTGCGGATCGACGGTTTCCACTGCGGACATTCAGGCCTCGACCATGAACGGAGCAGGGTCGCCGCAACCGACGCGCACCACTTCCGGGTCGTCGCCGGTCAAGTCGATGACCGTCGATGCTTTGATCCCACCGAAACCGCCGTCGATGATCAGATCAACCTGATGCTCGAGCAACTGGCGCATTTCATAGGGATCGGTCAGTGGGTCTTCATCGCCGGGCATGATCAGGGTCACGCTCATCAGCGGCTCGCCCAGTTCGGCCAGCAGGGCCAGCGCAATCGGATGGCTCGGCACGCGCAGACCGATGGTGCGCTTCTTCGGATGCAACAACAGGCGCGGCACTTCGCGGGTGGCGTTGAGAATAAACGTGTACGGGCCCGGCAGATGCGCCTTGAGAATACGGAAGGTGCCGGTGTCGATCTTGGCGAACAGGCCGAGTTGCGACAGGTCGCTGCAGATCATCGCGAAGTTGTGCTTCTCATCGAGCTGACGCAAGCGCCGAACGCGCTCCACAGCATTCTTGTCGCCCATCTGGCAACCGATAGCGTAGGAAGAGTCCGTGGGATAAATCACCACCCCGCCCTTGCGGATGATTTCAACAGCCTGTTTGATCAGGCGCGCTTGCGGGTTTTCCGGATGGATCTGGAAAAATTGACTCACATTCTCTACCTGTTCAGACGGCGGCAATAACTGTGTCATGTTTGAACCGGCACCACAGGGGCGGCAGGTCCTCAGGAAGCGGCCGGTACTGGCCGATCTCGGACCAGCCACCAGGGCCATGAAAATCACTGCCGGCACTGACCAGCAGACCGAACTCACGGGCAAGGATCGCCAGGCTGCCCACCTGTTCTGCGGGCTGATGGCCATTGACCACCTCGATTGCGTGCCCGCCTGCTTGAATATAGTCGGCAATCAGTTTTCGGCGCTTGCTGCGGGTGAAATCGTAGTGCCACGGATGCGCCAGACTGACCCAGGCCCCGGCGGCGCGCAGGGTGCCAACGGTGTCTTCGAGGGTCGGCCAGTGTTGCTTGACGTCACCGAGCTTGCCGGCGCCGAGCCATTTGCGGAACGCTTCGGCGCGATCCTTGACGAAACCTTCACGGACCATCCAGTCGGCGAAATGCGGACGGGCCGGGGCGTTGCCGCTGTCGCCGAGTTCCTGCTGGATCTGCCGAGCGCCTTCGAGAGCGCCGGGCATGCCTTTGAGCGCAAGTTTGCGGCTTATCTCTTCCGACCGTAGCCAGCGCCCATCGTGCAATTTGGCGATCGCCTCGACCAACGGTACGGCATTTACGTCAAAACCGTAGCCGAGCACATGAATGGTCGCGCCGCCCCAGGTGCAGGACAATTCGACGCCGTTGACCAGTTGCATCCCCAGCTCGTTGGCGGCGCTGCGCGCTTCGGCGAGGCCTTCGAGGGTGTCGTGATCGGTCAGGGCCAGAACTCGCACGCCATTTTCAAACGCACGCGCAACCAGTACCGCAGGCGCCAAGGCGCCGTCGGAGGCCGTGCTGTGGCAGTGCAAATCAACATTCACGGGGATGTGTAACCTCAAATAAGCTGGCGCTATCGCGCGCCGATATGTTTGTTATTATGCCGCCACATCCGGCATCTGGCTCTCACTGTGAAACAATTCATCGATTTCATCCCGCTTCTGCTGTTCTTCATCGTCTACAAACTCGATCCACGCACCGTCGATATTGCCGGGCATGAGTTGACTGTAGGCGGTATTTACAGCGCCACCGCGATGCTGATCATCAGCTCCCTGGTGGTGTATGGCGCCCTCTTCATCAAACAGCGCAAGCTGGAGAAGAGCCAGTGGCTGACCCTGATCGCCTGCCTCGTGTTCGGCAGCCTGACCCTGGCCTTCCACAGCGAAACCTTCCTCAAATGGAAAGCCCCGGTGGTCAACTGGCTGTTCGCCGTGGCCTTCATCGGCAGCCATTTCATCGGCGACCGCCTGCTGATCAAACGCATCATGGGTCACGCGCTGACCTTGCCGGATCCGGTCTGGACGCGCTTGAACATCGCCTGGATCGCGTTTTTCCTGTTCTGCGGCGCGGCCAACCTGTTTGTCGCCTTCACCTTCCAGAGCTACTGGGTCGACTTCAAGGTGTTCGGCAGCCTGGGCATGACCGTGCTGTTCCTGATCGCACAGGGTATTTACCTGTCGCGTCACCTGCATGACACCGATACCACAACGCCAAAAACCGAGGACTGACATGCTCTACGCAATCATTGCTACCGACGTCGCCAACTCTCTGGAAGCCCGACTGGCTGCCCGCCCTGCACACCTTGAGCGCCTGCAGGTACTCAAGGGTGAAGGCCGCATCGTCCTGGCCGGCCCGCACCCGGCGGTCGACAGCAATGATCCGGGCGCAGCGGGTTTCACCGGCAGCCTGATCGTCGCCGAGTTCGACTCACTCAGCGCCGCCCAGGCCTGGGCCGATGCCGATCCGTTTATCGCCGCGGGCGTCTACGCCAACGTCAGCGTCAAACCGTTCAAGCAAGTCCTGCCTTAACAAGTAGAGAACCTTGTGGCGAGGGAGCTTGCTCCCGCTGGGGCGCGGAGCGGCCCCGCTGTTCAACTCACGAAGCTGGAGACTGCTGCGCAGTCTAGCGGGAGCAAGCTCCCTCGCCACGGTTACCTATCCCCTCACGGTCGGCGAAATGGTTTCTGGCACTGAACCTTGATAGTTCTTGCTGCTCTCAATCGCTCATTATTCTCGTTTGCCTGCCGACAACCTGCCCAATATCCATTTGGAAACAGGTGTCGCGATGCGCAAGGGTCCGTTGTGTCTGATGTTGTTGACGTTGTCGATCGTGGCCCCCGCCCATGGCGAGGAAGGGACTGAGGGCGGCAACTCGACGCCATTGTCGTTAAGTGCCGGCAGCCAGATCACCGAATTGCAGCAGCGCCTCAAGGCCAGCGAGCAGCAGCGCGAAGAACTGAGCAAACAATTGCAAAGTGCCGACAACGAACGCGAAAGCGCCCAGCTCGGCCGCTTGCGTCAGGAAAATCAACGTTTGAAGCTGCAACTCAAGGAAGCCCAGGCCAGTCCAATGCCGCGTCTGCTGACTGATCAGCAGCAATGGTTCGTCACTGGGGCCGGAGTTGCGCTATTGGCGCTGCTCTGCGGTATCTTTGCCAGTGGTGCAAGTCGAAAACGTCGACAATGGCTAAATTGAGTGAGTCATGAGCGAGCTGTTACTGATTGATGATGACCAGGAGTTGTGTGAACTCCTGAGTAGCTGGCTGAGCCAGGAAGGCTTCCAGGTGCGTGCCTGCCACGACGGCCAGAGCGCCCGCAAGGCATTGGCCGAAACCTCGCCCGCCGCCGTGGTGCTGGACGTCATGCTGCCCGACGGCAGCGGTCTGGAACTGCTCAAGCAACTGCGCAGCGATCACGCTGATCTGCCGGTGCTGATGCTTTCGGCCCGTGGCGAACCGCTGGATCGCATCCTCGGTCTGGAACTGGGCGCCGACGATTACCTGGCCAAACCCTGTGACCCGCGCGAACTCACCGCCCGCCTGCGCGCCGTATTGCGCCGCAGTCATCCGACGGCCGTGACCACTCAGGTCGAACTGGGCGATCTAATGTTCAGCCCGGTGCGCGGCGTGGTCAGCATCGACGAGAAGGAATTCACGCTTACCGTTTCCGAAAGCCGCCTGCTCGAAGCCCTGCTCAAGCAACCCGGCGAGCCGCTGGACAAACAGGAACTGGCGCAGATCGCCCTCGGCCGCAAGCTGACCCTGTACGATCGCAGCCTCGACATGCACGTCAGCAACCTGCGCAAAAAGATCGGCCCGCACCCCGACGGCCGCCCACGGATCGTGGCGCTGCGCAGCCGCGGCTACTATTACAGCCTGTAAGTTTTGTCAGGTCGGCACCAAAGCGTGTTTACCCAAGCTTTACACTGCGCTGACCGCCGCTGACCTTGATCTCCGTAATCTGAACTCATCCGGAACGTAGCGGGAACGAGACAAGGAGATACACCATGCGCAAGACTCTTATCGCTCTGATGTTCGCTGCCGCTCTGCCAACCGTCGCCATGGCCATGCCCCAAGATGGCGGCCCGATGGGTGGCCCACTCGACGGTCCGCGCCACGGCGGTCAAATGCACGGCATGCACGGCAAAGGCCCGTACAGCGAGCTTGACCTGTCCCGCGAACAGCGCGAGCAGATCCGCAAGATCATGGGCGAGCAGATGCACGAGCGTAAGCAGACGGTCGACAAGTACCTGGAAAAGCTCTCGCCAGCCGATCAGAAAGCCATGAAGGACGAGATGGCGGCCAACCACAAGAAAGCCGAATCTGACGTACGTGCGGTACTGAAGCCGGATCAACAGAAGAAATTCGACGAGATCCAGAAGAAGAAAGCCGAACGCCGCGCCGAATGGGCCGAGTTCAAAGCCTGGAAAGCGCAACAGCCGCAAAAGGCGCAATAATGCTCTAGTGTCACGCCCAACCCAACGGCTCAGCGCCGTTGGGTTTTCTTTGTTTGAGGATTTTCTGTGCGTTCATTGTTCTGGCGTATCCTCGCCAGCTTCTGGCTGGCCATCGCTCTGGTTGCAGGGCTCTCCATTCTGCTCGGGCACATGCTCAATCAGGATGCGTGGATTCTCAGCCGCCATCCGGGCCTCAACACCCTGGCAGCCGACTGGACCCAGACCTATGAAGCCCAGGGCGAAGACGCCGCTCAGAACATCCTCGAACAGCGCAAACGCCAATACCACATCGACGTGCAAGTGCTAAACGAGAGCGGCGACCCGGTAGTGCGCGGCACCTTTCCACGCCGAGCGGCCGCCTTCGAAGCACGCCAGAACAACGATGACCGACGCCTGCCATGGCGGCGTCTGACCGACGAGTTCACCAGCGACAAAAGCGGCGACACTTACCTGTTTATCTACCGCATCCCCCATCCCGAACTCGACTCATGGCATCGCGAAAGCCTGCTCTGGCCATTGAGTGCGCTGGGCATCGCGCTGGTGGTATTGACCCTGTTCAGTCTGCTGGTAACGCTATCCATCACCCGCCCGCTCAGCCGTTTGCGCGGTGCGGTGCATGACCTGGGGCAGACCACCTATCAGCAGAACAGCCTGGCGCGGCTGGCCAATCGTCGCGATGAGTTCGGCGTGCTGGCCAACGATTTCAACCGTATGGGCGCGCGCCTGCAAAGTCTGATCGGCAGTCAGCGCCAGTTGCTGCGTGACGTTTCCCACGAACTGCGTTCACCGCTGGCGCGATTGCGGATTGCCTTGGCGCTGGCCGAACGGGCCAATCCTGAAGAGCGCGAGAAACTCTGGCCACGTCTGACCCGCGAGTGTGATCGGCTGGAGGCGTTGATCAGTGAGATTCTGGTACTGGCACGGGTCGATGCCGACAATGCCAGCGCCGAAGATGTCGACTTGAATGCCTTGCTCTGCACGCTGCAAAAGGATGCGCAACTTGGCTCGCCGGAGCAGACCGTGCGGCTGGAGGTCGAGCCGCAACTGAACCTCAAAGGCTGGCCGACCATGATCGAGCGCGCGGTGGACAATCTGTTGCGCAATGCTCAGCGCTTCAATCCGGTCGGGCAGGCGATTGAATTGCAGGCTGCACGTCAGGGCGACCGAATTGTGGTGAGTGTGCGCGACCATGGGCCGGGGGTGCAGCCTGAGCATTTGAGCCAATTGGGCGAGCCGTTTTATCGGGCGCCGGGACAGACTGCTGCCGGGCATGGTTTGGGGCTGGCGATCGCGCGGCGCGCGGCGGAGCGCCATGGCGGGAGCCTGGTTTTGGCGAATCATCCTGACGGTGGGTTTGTTGCCAGTCTGGATTTGCCGTTGGTGCCGGGGATCGTGGTGCAGCCCTGAAGAGGCCCTCACCCCAGCCCTCTCCCGGAGGGAGAGGGAGCCGACCGAGGTGTCTTGCGTCATACATCGACCTGAAGAACCGAGCTGATTATGAATTCAACAGAACCGTAATCCGCGTCGATCTGGATTCGGCAAAGATCGCTCAGGTCGATGTACCTCTGAAGCATCCCCCAATCAGTCCCCTCTCCCTCGGGGCGGTCCGACGTTTCGGGAGGGCTAGGGTGAGGGTGCTTTTCAGCTTTTAGGCGTTACCAGGCCAAGCACTGACGAACTCCGCCAGATCAACCTTCTCTACAACACGCGGTTCCTTCTGCGGCGTCCCCAGATACAGAAACGCAATCACTTCCTCACCCTCGACCAACCCCAAGCCTTGCGCCACGTGCTGCGAATAAGCCAGATCCCCAGTACGCCACACCGCACCAATCCCCTGCGCATACGCCGCCAGCAAGATCCCGTGCGCCGCACACCCGGCCGCCAGCAACTGCTCAGCCTTCGGGTACTTGATGTGATCCTGCAACTTCGCGATCACCACGACCACCAACGGCGCGCGCAACGGCCCGTTACGCGCCTTGTCAATCACCGCCTCGGTCACTTCGCCGCCCTGCAATTTAGCCGCTTCAGCCAGCAACTCACCCATCTGCTCGCGCGCCGCACCTTCGACGGTCAGAAAACGATAAGGCTGCAAATGCCCGTGATCCGGTGCACGCAGCGCCGCCCCAAACAGGGCTTCGCGCTGTTCGGCAGTCGGGGCCGGATCGATCAGTCGTGGGACGGAAACACGGTTGAGCAAAGCGTCGAGAGCCTGCATCGGCCACCTCCTGGAAAAAATGTCCGACTATTCTAGCGGTATCTTCCACCGGGATGCCGGTTTACATGCCCTGCCCCACGGGTAGAATGGCGACCTTCCCACATCAGCCCGAGCGGACTTCATGGCGTTGCCGACCTTACGCATCATTGGTTTCATCATCGGCATCTTCCTGATCACCCTGGCCATCGCCATGGTCGTGCCCATGGCCACGCTGGTGATCTACGAGCGCACCGGCGATCTGCCGTCGTTCCTCTGGGCGAGCATGATCACCTTCGTCGCCGGCCTCGCGCTGGTGATTCCCGGTCGCCCGGAACATATCCACCTGCGCCCGCGCGACATGTATCTGCTGACGGTCAGCAGTTGGCTGGTGGTGTGCATTTTCGCTGCGTTGCCGTTTCTGCTGACCCAGCACATCAGCTACACCGACTCGTTTTTTGAAAGCATGTCCGGCATTACAGCCACCGGTGCCACCGTGCTCAACGGTCTGGACAACATGTCGCCGGGCATTTTGATGTGGCGCTCGCTGCTGCACTGGATCGGCGGTATCGGCTTTATCGGCATGGCGGTTGCGATTTTGCCGCTGCTGCGAATCGGCGGCATGCGCCTGTTCCAGACCGAATCTTCCGACCGTTCGGAAAAGGTCATGCCGCGCTCGCACATGGTGGCGCGCCTGATCGTGGCGGCGTATGTCGGCATCACCATTCTCGGCAGCCTGGCCTTCTGGTGGGCCGGGATGAGTCCGTTCGATGCGATCAACCACGCGATGTCAGCGATTTCCACCGGCGGTTTCTCGACGTCCGACCAATCGCTCGCCAAGTGGACACAACCGGCGGTGCACTGGGTGGCAATCGTCATCATGATTCTCGGCAGCCTTCCCTTCACCCTGTACGTGGCGACGTTACGCGGCAACCGTCGGGCGCTGATCAAGGATCAGCAAGTGCAGGGCTTGCTGGGGATGTTGCTGGTGACCTGGCTGGTGCTCGGCACCTGGTATTGGTGGACCACCCAGCTGCATTGGCTGGAAGCGTTGCGCCATGTGGCGCTGAACGTGACTTCGGTGGTCACCACTACAGGGTTCGCACTGGGGGACTACAGCCTGTGGGGCAATTTCTCGCTGATGCTGTTTTTCTATCTGGGCTTTGTCGGCGGCTGTTCCGGTTCGACGGCGGGCGGGATCAAGATTTTCCGCTTTCAGGTCGCCTACATCCTGCTCAAGGCCAACCTTAATCAGCTGATCCACCCGCGCGCGGTGATCAAGCAGAAATACAACGGTCACCGCCTCGACGAAGAAATCGTGCGTTCGATCCTGACGTTTTCGTTCTTCTTCGCCATCACCATCTGTGTGATCGCCCTGCTGCTGTCGCTGCTCGGGGTCGACTGGATGACGGCATTGACGGGCGCCGCCAGCACCGTGTCGGGCGTCGGCCCGGGTCTGGGCGAAACCATCGGCCCGGCCGGCAACTTTGCGACGCTGCCGGATGCGGCCAAGTGGATTCTGTCGTTCGGCATGCTGCTCGGCCGACTGGAAATCATTACGGTGTTCGTGCTGTGTATTCCGGCGTTCTGGCGTCACTGACAGCGTTCGACGTTTGCAGCAGTCGCGCCCGGTAATCGCCGGGCGTGGTGTCAAACCAGCGGCGGAAAGCGCGGAAAAAATTGCTCGGATCGGCAAAGCCCAATAGATAAGCAATCTCCAGCAGGGTCATGCTCGCCTGCGCAAGGTATTGCTCGGCCAGTTCGCGGCGCGTGTCATCGAGCAACTGCTGAAAACTGGTGCCCTCCTCCTGCAACCGACGCTGCAACGTGCGCTGGGACAAGTGCAGGGTTTGCGCCACCGTATCCCGCTTGGGTTCACCCTGAGGCAGTAACCTGCACAGCACCTGGCGTGCCTTGTGAGTCACGCGACTTTCGGAAAACCGCGCCAGATACTCCCCGGCAAACCGGTCATGCAGCAGCGCCATCGCCTCATTGGCAGTCGGTAGCGGCGCTTCCATGTCGGCACGCTCGAAGATCAACGCGTCATACGCCGCGTTGAACACCAGCGGTGCATGAAAAGCTTGTCTGTAAGGTTCCAGATCATCCGGCTGATCGCCCTGCACCAACACTTTGCGCGGGTGCAGCGTGCGCCCGGTCAGCCAACCGCACAGGGCCAGCGCGCAGGCCAGCGAGGCTTCGCCACTTTGCCGGGTGGGTGGCAGGTGATCGCCGTGTACCGTGAGGATCAGCGCATAACCTTCGTCGAGCAGGCGAAAACTCAGGTCAGCACTTTCGGCAATGATCCGCTGATAACGCACCAGTCGTTGAAAGCCTTCGGCCAGGGTGTTGCTCGACATCAACGCGTAACCGGCGACATGAAACGAGGCCGGGCGCACCACTTTGCCCATGTTCAGGCCGATCGCCGGATTGCCGGACAGCTCGACCGCCCGTTGCCAGAGTCGGGTCATGGAATCTTGCGGGAAGCGCGCATCCGGATCATCCAGCGCCGCGTAGTCGAGCCCCAGTTGTCTGAACAGAACCCGGCAATCCAGACCGTCCATTTCCAGTGCTTTGACAATCCCCATCGCCCAGCTTGCAGAAGTCGTTCGTTCGCTCATGGCGTTTTTCTTTTAGAGAACGGGCCGCATGCCACGGCCTGATTTGCGAAGGATACTAAAGTGGCGCCGATTGTCACTGGCCGACGCCAATGATCACTCTAGACTCAAATAAGCTACCCGCCGAACATCTTGCCATCAGAACAATAACCACAGAGATCGCAGTCGTGGAAAACATCAAGCCGTTCAACAGCTTCGCCGAGTTCTATCCGTACTACCTCGGCGAGCACAACAACAGCACGTGCCGGCGCCTGCATTTCATCGGCACCACACTGGTGATCTGCATTCTTGCGCTGAGCATCGCCAAAGGCGCCTGGCTGCTGTTGCTCGCCCTGCCGGTCGCCGGGTACACCTTTGCGTGGATCGGGCACTTCTTCTTCGAAAAAAACCGCCCGGCGACTTTTCAGCATCCGTGGTACAGCCTGCTCGGCGACTTCGTGATGTACCGCGACATGATCCTTGGCCGTGTGCCGTTCTGAATACGTTGTGTGCCCGGAGGATGGCCGATGAATGCCAACGCCCGCTTCACCCATATGCAGGACGGTACGCAAGAGGACTGGGCGATCATCGCCGCAGACTTCAGCGCCTACGCCCGCCAGTTGCCGGGGCGGATCCTCGCTCACCTGAAATTGCTCGAAGGCGATTTCGGCGGTTTCCCGGTGGATCGCCTGACCCACTCGCTGCAAACCGCGACCCGCGCCTTTCGCGATGGTCGCGACGAGGAGTACGTGGTCTGCGCGTTGCTGCATGACATTGGTGACACCCTCGGGTCCTACAATCATCCGGACATTGCGGCGGCGATTCTCAAGCCGTTCGTCAGTGCCGAGAATCTGTGGATGGTCGAGAAGCACGGAATTTTTCAGGGCTACTACTTCTTCCATCACTTGGGCATGGATCGGCACCTGCGCGAGCAGTTCAGTGAGCATCCGCAGTACCACGCGACGGTCGAGTTTTGCGCCAAGTACGATGCGGCGGCGTTTGATCCGGATTACGACACGTTGCCGATGAGTTTCTTCGAGCCGATGCTGGAAAGGCTGTTTGCCCAGCCGAAGAACTCCATCTACAAAGCGGCGATGGAAGAACACGCCCCGGCTTGACGTTGTCTGCACCGGCCTCATCGCTGGCAAGTCGAATCGTCGCACCGCAGCTCCCACAGGTTTCGTGTACACCGCGATCACTGTGGGAGCTGGCTTGCCAGCGATGAGGCCAGTAAAACCAACACAAATGTTTGCCTCTTCTAGGCCAGTTCGGCGACTTTTGCGGCCTTAAGCTCAGCCTCCCGCGCCTGCGCATCCGCCAGCCGATACAGCTCGATCGTGCCATCCCAATGCTCGATCAGCGCCGTACACGACTCCACCCAGTCGCCACAATTGAGGTAATCCACCTCGCCAACCTTGCGAATCTCGGCATGGTGAATGTGCCCGCAGACCACGCCATGCAGTCCGCGCTTCACGCATTCATGGGCAATCGCTTCTTCGAAGTCGCTGATGAAACTAACCGCCGTCTTCACTTTGTGCTTGAGGTACGCCGACAGCGACCAATAACCGTAGCCGTAACGGGCGCGCCAGTGATTGAGCCAACGGTTGAGCGTCAGCGTGAACTCATAAGCCGAGTCGCCGAGAAACGCCAGCCAGCGGTGATAACGCGTGATCACATCAAACTGATCGCCGTGAATCACCAGCAAATGCCGGCCGTCTGCCGTGACATGCACCGCTTCATCGACCAGTTGAATATTGCCGAGGATCAACTTCGAATAACGCCGCAGAAATTCGTCATGGTTGCCGGTGACGTAGATCACCTCGGTGCCGCGCTTGCTCATGGTCAGCAAGCGGCGAATCACGTTGGTGTGCGCTTGCGGCCAGTACATGCCGCCGCGCAGTTTCCAGCCGTCGATGATGTCGCCAACCAGATAGACCTTATCGGCGTGATAGCCCTTGAGAAACTGCGACAGATGCTCGGCCTGACAATCTTTGGTGCCAAGGTGCACGTCGGAGATCCACAGGGTCCGCACGCGTTGTTTACGGCTGGGTCTGGCAAGCTCGGCGCTGGTCATGGGCGACCCTCTACGATGTTTTTGCCACTCTGCGCCCGGTGGGTTAATCGTCCATGACAACTGTGCGTCAGTCTCGTGACAACGCTTGAACAATTCACAGGACGACTTCAGGATGTCTCCTACACAAATGCGACACGGGGCTGACGACAACTGTCGGTAGTCTGCTGACAGACACATCAGGCAGAACACGATTCAATGGCGCAAATGTATTCGATCCAAGGACAGCAATGACTCCCCGTACCGCCCTCGGCGCCCTGCATATTGGCGCACTGATGTTCGGCCTGACCGGCGTATTCGGCAAACTCGCGGCCGCCTCGCCTGCGGTGATCGTGTTCGGCCGTGCCGCGTTTGCCGTGCTCGCACTGGCCTTTTTCGCGCGCTTCGCCAGTCAGCAGGGCTGGCAAAAACTTCAGGCTGTGGACTGGCGTCGATTGGCGTTGAGCGGCGTATTGCTGGCCGGGCACTGGGTGAGTTTTTTCATCGCGGTAAAAGTCGCCGGGGTCGCTATCGCTACGCTGGGTTTCGCCAGTTTCCCGGCCTTCACAGTGATTCTTGAAGGGCTGATCTTCCGCGAACGCATCCGTGCCAACGAGATTCTGTTGGTGGTGCTGGTGAGCGTCGGTCTGGTGCTGGTGACCCCGGCGTTCGATCTCGCGAGCGGCGCGACCACCGGGTTGCTCTGGGCGATTCTCTCTGGCCTGCTGTTTTCCCTCTTGTCACTGACCAACCGCGCCAGCTCCGGGCGCATTCCGGCGGTGCAGGCGGCGCTGTGTCAGAACGTGGTGGTGGCGCTGTGTCTGCTGCCGGTGGCGGCGCCGCAACTCAGCGAAGTGCGGGCCATTGACTGGCTGTGGATTGCCCTGCTCGGAGTATTCTGCACAGCCGTCGCGCACAGTCTGTTTGTCGCCAGCCTCGCGGTGATCAAGGCGCGCACCGCTGCGGTGGTGTTTGCCATGGAGCCGGTGTACGGCATCACCGTCGCCTGGCTGCTGTTCGATGAAAACCCGACGCTGCGCATGTTGCTCGGTGGCGCGCTGATCATTGTCGCCATCGTGGTGTCGAGCCGGATGTCAGGCAGCGCCGACAAGAAAACCGTCGCCGCCGAAGCTGCCTCTCACTGAGTGCGATCGTTGTGGCCGAGGTCACGCTCGGGATCGATCTGATCACGGACTCGCTGCTTGAGCACCTTGGCCTCGGGAAACCCGCCATCGGCCTTGCGCTCCCAGATCTGCGTGCCGTCGCAGCTGATGTGAAACACCCCGCCGGTGCCCGGCACCAGTGACACTTTGCCGAGGTCATCGCCGAAGGTGCTGAGCAGCTCTTGCGCCAGCCATGCGGCGCGCAGTAGCCACTGGCACTGCGTGCAATAAGTAATGACGATTTCCGCTTTTGTTACGGTCATGATCGCTGAAACTCCTGATCCAGAGAGGCGCCGCTATAATAACCGGCTTTATCGCTCTGCCCGAGACTCACGATGCGCCGTCTGCTGATCTGCCTGCTGCTTGGTTTCCTTCCAATCTTCGTCCATGCCGCTGAAGCGCCGCGACCGAAAGTCGGCCTGGTGCTGTCCGGTGGCGCTGCCCGTGGGTTGGCGCACATTGGCGTGCTCAAAGCGCTCGAGGAGCAAGGCATCAAAATCGATGCGATTGCCGGCACCAGCATGGGCGCGGTGATTGGCGGGTTGTACGCCTCGGGTTACAAAATCGACGAGCTGGAAAAACTTGCCCTGAACATCGACTGGCAACAGGCGCTGTCCGACGCCCCGCCGCGCGGCGACGTACCGTTCCGGCGCAAGCAGGATGACCGCGACTTCCTGGTTAAACAGAAACTCAGCTTCCGCGACGACGGCAGTCTCGGCTTGCCGTTGGGAGTGATTCAGGGCCAGAACCTCGCGCTGCTGCTGGAGAGCTTATTGGCGCACACCAGCGACACGCGGGATTTCGACAAGCTGCCAATCCCGTTCCGCGCCGTGACCACCGACATCGCCAATGGCGAAAAAGTGGTGTTTCGCAAAGGTCATCTACCGCAAGTGATTCGCGCCAGCATGTCGATCCCGGCGGTGTTCGCCCCGGTCGAGCTCGATGGCCGATTGCTGGTGGACGGCGGCATGACCGACAACATCCCCCTCGACGTGGCGCGGGAAATGGGCGTCGACGTGGCCATCGTGGTCGACATCGGTACGCCGCTGCGCAACCGCAAGGAACTGGTCACCGTGGTTGACGTGCTGAATCAGTCGATCACTCTGATGACCCGGCGCAACTCCGAAGAACAACTGGCGACCCTGCACCCGAATGACGTGCTGATCCAGCCACCGCTGGCGAGCTTCGGTTCAACCGATTTCGGCCGTGGCCAGGAAATGATCGACGCCGGCTACCGTGCGACTAAAATCCTCGATGCGCGCCTCGCCCGTCTCAGACCCGCGCAGACTCAGGATGCCGAGCTCAATGCTGCCCGCGCCCCCGGTCAGCGCACGCCGATCATCACCGCGATCAAGGTCGAGAACGACTCGAAAGTCGGCGACGACGTGATCCGCTATTACATCCGCCAGCACATCGGCGAACCGCTGGACATGGGCCGCCTGCAATCGGACATGGGCACCTTGTACGGCCTCGATTACTTTGAGCAAGTGCAATACCGCGTGGCGCACAAAGGTGACAATCACACGCTGGTGATCACCGCGCGCGGCAAACGCAGCGGCACCGATTATCTGCGCGTCGGCCTGAACCTGTCGGACGATATGCGCGGTGACAGCGCCTTCAACCTGGGCGCCAGTTACCGGGTCAACGGCATCAACCGTCTTGGGGCCGAGTGGCTGACGCGGGCGCAGATCGGCGACAAACAAGAGTTGTACAGCGAGTTCTATCAGCCGCTGGATGTTGGCTCGCGTTACTTCGTCGCGCCCTACGCCGCGTTCGAAGCGCAGAACGTCGAGTCGGTGCTCGACAACGATCCGGTCGCCCAGTACCGCGTCGAGCGCTACGGTTTTGGTTTGAATGTCGGCCGGCAGATCGGCAATAGCGGTGAAGTGCGCTTCGGCGTCGGCGAGGCCTGGGGCAAGGCCGACGTGCGGATTGGCGATCAGGATTTACCGAGCGAGAGCTTCACCGAAGGTTTCTACACGCTGAAATACTCGTTCGATTCGCTGGACAACGTGTACTTCCCGCACGAAGGCGAGGACATCGGCCTGACCCTGACCCAGTTCGAACCAAGCCTGGGTTCGGATACACGCTACCGGCAATGGGAGTTCAAACTCGACAAAGCCATGAGTCGTGGGCCGGACACGCTGATCCTTGGCGGGCGCTATGGCCGCACCCTGGATGACGCCAACGTGGTGACTTCAAGCTTTCTGCTGGGTGGCGCGCGGCAGTTGTCCGGGTTCCGCGAGGATGCGATTTCCGGGCAGAACGTCAGCCTGATGCGCGCGGTGTATTACCGTCGCCTGACGCCGCGCTCATATCTGCCTCTGGATTTCCCGCTGTATGCAGGGGCTTCGCTGGAGCGCGGTCGAGCGTGGAACAACGACAATGAATTCGACAGCGGCTACATCAATGCAGCCAGTGTATTCATTGGGTTTGATACACCGCTGGGGCCGCTGAATTTCAGCTACGGCTTGAATGACGCGGATGAGCAGGCGGTTTATCTGAATCTGGGGCAGACCTTCTGACCCGGATTCAACGAATCCCCGCCAACAACGTCCGCGCCGTTTGTCTGAGCGGCTCGTCGGCCTCCTTGAGCAATTCGTTGAGCAAGGCAATCGCGCTGTCGAGGTCGCCGTCGTCAATGCAGGTCTGCGCTTGTTCGAGTTTCCCGGCGCTGGCGACTTGCACAGGTTCTGCCGGTTGCAGCTCGAGGGGTTCGAGTTCAAGTGACTGATCGGGATCGCCAAATGCATCAAGAAATTCGTCGTCGAGCGACTTATCGGTAGCCGAAAGACCGTCATCCAGGTCCCAACTGGAATCGATCGACAGATCTTCCAGATTCAATTCGAAGTCGTCCTCGGCAGCCAGGGGCGCGGGTTCGGCAGGAACAACCGGCGCAGCGGACACAAAGGGCAACACCGGTATCAACGCCGCAGCACTGACCAGTTTCGGGTGGTGCGTGCGGATGTCTCGCAACTGCTGCTGATCGACGCCGAGTTCTCGCAGATGGTTTTCCTGCTCGTCATAAGCGGGTGTATCGCCCTGACGCCCCAGCACTTCGAGTAATTGCAAGCCAAGGTCGATGCGCTGCGGTTCTTTGTGCAAGGCATCGCGCAGCAGACCGACCGCTTCGCCAAGCCGTCCATAGGCCAGATAAATGCCCACTGCCTCAAGAACATCGCCAGCTACGGGTTCGTCGCGTTGCTCGTCGCGATGACTCGCAGTCATCGCCTGCCCCGGCTGAGCGTCTTCAACTTCAGGCTCATTGCGCAGCGGTAACGGTGGTGGCGCATCCGAGCCAAAGGTCTGTTGCCGCCGACGCCGTACAAACAACCCCGCTCCCAGCAATGCCAACACCGCCAACAGGCCACCCAGCAGTGGCCAGTTCAGAGCGTCTTCCTCAGCCTGGGCTGGTGCAGTCACCGGAGTCGGTGTCGGCGCTGCAACGACCGGCGCTGGAGGGGGTTGTTGCACCTCAGCCAATCTCACCTGCAAATCACTGATCTGTTTTTTGCCATCGGCGATCAGAATGTCCTGTGCCTGAAGCTTCAAGTTCAGCTCATCGACAGTCTTTTGCAGTTGCTGATTCAGCAGCACGCTGGCCGCCAGTTGCTCGGCCAACGGATCATTGGCCGGCGTGGTGGGCGGTTGCTGCACGGGTACGGACGCGCGCTTGGCCAGCTCGACCGGAGACAGCGCATCAGGGACGGGAAATCCGGATGATTGCGGCCGCGCATCCGGCTCGTCGGTAGCCGGTACGATGCCCGGTGTACCCGGTGGATCGATCAGCACCGTGTACTCGCGCAGCAGACGGCCGTTGGGCTGATTGAGCTGCACCAGAAAATTCAGAAAAGGTTCGTTGACCGGTTTGCTTGAGGTCACGCGGATCAGTGTGCGGTTGCCGCGCAGGATCGGGGTGAACTTGAGGCCATTGAGGAAAAACACCCGCTCGATCCCGGCCTGACCGAATTCGTCAGCCGTCGCCAGGCTGACCGACAGCTCGCTCTCGCTCAGCCCTCCGGCATCCAGCAGCGCGATGTCAGCTTTGAGCAGTTGATTGAGCGCCGAGTGCACGGTGATGTCACCGAGCCCCAGCGCCCATGACGCGGTGGACCAGACAAGTACACCGGCCAGCAACAGCGAGTTGGCGCAACGCAGTACAACGTGCCGACTTTCGAGCATGAGCATCCCTTTTATAAGCAAAACCGACTTCTATGCGTTCGCACATCCGGTACGAACACGATATTGCCCAGTAGTTCTTATAGTCGGCCCAGCGCGATCTCTCAAAAAACCGGCGTGCGGTTATGCCTCAAGATTTTTCCAGATTGCCCAGAATGTGCCCGTGAACACGCATGCAGACCTTTAAATCCGCCTCGTCCACGCCATCGAACAATTCGTGGCGCAGTTGCGTGGCAATGGTTTCGATCTGTTCGATCAGGGGTAGAGCCGGGGCGCACAAGACGATTTTTTTCGCCCGACGGTCTTCCACAACGGACTGGCGCTGCACCAGGCCCTGGCCTTCCAGACTGTCGAGCAATCGCGCGAGGGTCGGCCCTTCAACACCGACGCTCTGCGCCAGTTCACGTTGAGTCGGGGCTTCTGCGAAGCGTGCCAGATGCAGCAGCACCAGCCAGCGCGCCTGGGACAAGCCCAGCCCGGCCAGACGGCGGTCCAGTTCGGCACGCCAGCCGCGTGACATCTGGGCCAGTTGCATGCCAAAACGGTGTTGATCGGTTAACGGCATAAAACTCTCGTGATTAGACTGACAAATAGAGAAAAACTAATTATTAGTCAGCTAAGCATGACATTTGGCTATAGGCAAGAGCCGAGCTGTACTGAATCGTTACATCTGAAAAGCCCCTCACCCTAGCCCTCTCCCGGAGGGAGAGGGAACTGAGCGCTCTGCACTGAATCCATAATCGACTCAGAGTCTCAGGTCGATGTCAGACGCGAGACACCTCGGTCGGCCCCCTCTCCCTCTGGGAGAGGGCTGGGGTGAGGGAAGGCCCTGGTCACATCTCAAATTCAGATTGCAACGCAGCCCGCACGCAGTACAGGACGCCTTCCGGAACACGCCCGGCAAACAGCGCTGCGATCTCGGCGACCGGCGGCAGTTCGCCTTCGCCATCGAGAAACGCGTCCTGAACCTCGCCCATCAAGTCTTCCGGCAGATCCAGCGCCTGCTCCAGCGACAACTGCTGCTTGCCAATCGCCTCGGCGAGCATGGTGTAGACGTTCTTCTCCGAACACTGCAACTGCCCGGCAATCTGCACTGGAGTCATGCCGGCGCGGGCCAGGGTGATCAGCTCGTGGCGCACATCGGCCACAACCTTCGGCGCCTCGGCCTGACCGCCAAGCACTTCGAGGAAAGCGTCGCCGTAACGCTCGAGTTTGCGCGCGCCGACGCCGCTGACCCGGCCCATTTCCGCCAGCGAGGTCGGCTGGCTGCGGAGCATCTCCAGCAGCGTCGAATCGGGGAAGATGACGTACGGCGGCACGCCGTGTTCTTCCGCCAGTTTGCGTCGCAACGCACGCAGGGCTTCCCACTGCTCGCGCTCTTCGCCGCGCACCAGTTGACTGGCCGGGCTCTTGCTGGCGCTTTTGGCGGTGGTCTGCGCCTTGAGGTCGCGACGCAACTCAAGAGTCACTTCGCCCTTGAGCAACGGCCGACAGATGTCGCTCAGACGCAATCCGCCGTAGCCTTCATGATCGACATCGGCCAGACCACGTGCGACCAATTGGCGGAACAGCGAGCGCCATTCGCTCTCGCCCAGCGCCTTGCCGACACCGTACACCGACAGATGCTGATGGCCGAAGCTGCGGACTTTTTCGTTGTCCTTGCCCAGCAGCACATCCACCAGGTGACCGACGCCATAACGCTGACCGGTGCGGAAAATCGCCGATAACGCCTGACGCGCCGGCTCGGTGGCATCCCAGGTCTGCACGCCGTCGACGCAGTTGTCGCAGTGGCCGCACGGCTCGGGCATGTCTTCGTCGAAATACGCCAACAGCGTCTGACGCCGGCAGCGGGTTTCTTCGCAGAGCGAGAGCATGGCGTCGAGCTTGTGTTGCTCCAGACGCTTGTGACGCTCGTCGCCTTCGGAGTTCTGCAGCAATTGCTTGAGCATCACCACGTCTTGCAGGCCGTAAGCCATCCACGCGTCCGCCGGCAGACCGTCACGGCCGCCGCGTCCTGTTTCCTGGTAATAGGCTTCAAGAGATTTCGGCAGATCGAGGTGCGCGACGAAACGCACGTTGGGCTTGTCGATACCCATGCCGAACGCCACGGTGGCGACCATGATCAGGCCTTCCTCATTGAGGAAGCGCTTCTGATTGAACGCGCGCAGCTCGTTGGGCAGACCGGCGTGATACGGCAGCGCCGGGAAACCCTGCTCGCTGAGGAACGTCGCGACTTCTTCGACCTTCTTGCGCGACAGGCAATAAACGATGCCGGCATCGCTGCGCCGCTCGGCGAGGAATGCGAGCAACTGCTTGCGCGGCTGCTCCTTGGGCACGATGCGGTAGAAAATGTTTGGCCGGTCAAAGCTCGACAGAAAACGCTCGGCGTTCTGCAAATGCAGGCGCTCGACGATTTCTTCGCGGGTACGCTTGTCGGCGGTGGCGGTCAGCGCGATGCGTGGCACATTCGGGAACAGTTCAGCGAGTTGGCCGAGTTGCAGGTATTCGCGACGGAAGTCATGGCCCCACTGCGACACGCAATGCGCTTCGTCGATGGCGAACAGGGCGATTTCCAGACTCTGCAAGAACGCCAGCATGCGCGGCTGCACCAGACGCTCGGGCGCCAGATAGAGCATCTTCACTTCGCCGCGCTTGATGCGGTTGGCGAGATCGCGTTGCTGTTCGGCGCTCAGCGTCGAGTTCAACGCAGCAGCCGCTACGCCCAGTTCTTCGAGGGTGGCGACCTGATCGTCCATCAACGCGATCAGCGGCGAAACCACTACCGCCAAGCCTTCGCGCAGCAGCGCCGGGACCTGGAAGCACAGCGATTTGCCACCGCCGGTCGGCATCAGCACGAGGGCGTCACCGCCACTGGCCACGCGCTCAATGATTGCACCCTGGCGACCACGGAAACTGTCGTAGCCGAAGATGTCCTTGAGGACGCGTTGAGCCTGTTCGAGCATAAAAACTCCAAAAATCTACCGAAACATCCCTGCACAGGCTGGTTCAAGGCAGCCAACGCTGCTTAAACAAAACGTAAGGGCGCATTGCACGGCGCCGTTCGTCTCAGCCGCGACGCAGGCAGGGATCGCAAAGCGCGGCAGTATACCCGAGCCCTCCCCCGCAGAGGGCGCCGCCGAGAAGAAGCTTGTGCGGGCAAATCTGCCGCGCGGCTGGCTTGAGCGCTCAAGAAGGCCTAGAATTCGCGCATTGTTTATTATTCCCAAGGTAACCCCTCAATGTCCTTCGCTGAGCAACTGACCCGCCTGCAAGTCTTCCTCGACGCCGACGAACTGCATGACGAGGCGCTGGACTACGTGGCCGCCCACGGTTACCTGACCGCGCTGTCGATCTGTTCCGAAGAAGTGCCGGAGCGCGAGTGGATCGACGCGCTGTTCTCGGAAGAGCCGCGTTACAGCAGCGAAGCCGAACGCGCGGAGATCGAAGCCACGCTGATCGGCCTCAAGGCACACATTGCCCGCCAACTGGCGTCCGACGAAGAATTCGAACTGCCTTGCGAACTCGACCTGGGCGACGACCCGGACGATTCCGAACTGCGCGGCTGGTGCATCGGCTTCATGGAAGGCGTGTTCCTGCGTGAAGCGGCCTGGTTCGAAACCGCCGAAGAAGAAGTCAGCGAAATGCTTCTGCCGATCATGGTTGGTTCGGGCCTGTTCGACGAACAGCCAGAGTTCGAAGACATCGCCAAAGACGCCAACCTGATGGACGACATGATCGTGCAGATCCCGGAAGCCCTGACCGCGCTGTACCTGCTGTGCAACGCGCCAGACGAAAAACCGGCGATCCTCAAGCCACGTCACCACTAAGATCCAGCCTATGGACAACCCCATAGGCAACCGCCCCCTGATGTTGCGCTACTTGCTGCTGGCCATCGGCTGGCTCAGCGTGGCATTGGGGGTGATCGGGATTTTCCTGCCTGTCCTCCCCACCACCCCCTTCCTGTTACTCGCGGCGGCCTGCTTCGCCCGCAGTTCCCCACGTTTCTATCAATGGCTGGTCGAGCACCCACGGCTCGGGCCATGGATCCGCGATTACCTCGACGGCAACGGCATTCCACTCAAGGGCAAGGTCTACGCGATCGGGCTGATGTGGGCGAGCATTCTGTTCTCGTGTTACCTGGTGCCGCTGATGTGGGCGCGCGGGTTCATGTTGACCAGTGCGGTGTTGGTGACGGTTTACATCCTTCGGCAGAAGACTTTGCGTAAGTCCTGACACAACCATTCGTCTGAAATCCGCATTCACCTGTCAGATCTGACAGTAGGCAGACGATCAGAGCAGCGCTCTAATCCTTCGTCAACGGTGCCGGCGTTCAGAGATTCGTGCACCTCTTATGAAGGTGCGTTTTTATGAACAGTCCTCCGTCAGTGTCCGGCACTCCTTCCAATACAGTCGTTGTGTTTCCACTTGACCGCAGCGGTATCGGTGTACTCGTCGTACCCCCGCCCTATCCGGTTGGATACAAGCCTCAGCCGGATGGCAGCCTGGGGATCAACCGCAACATGGTGCATGACGACCGCGATGGTTTGCTGATCTACCTCCTCGCCTATCTGAACATGGCCGTCGGCGACTTCATCCGAGTCTACATCGAAACGAAAAACGCACCGGTGGTGGAGTTTTCGATTACCGACGCGCATTTCGACAGCAACGGGATCGCCAAAGATATCCCGTTCCATATCCCCGCCGACGACATGCACGACAAGTTTGCGCCCCTGCTATCGGAAAAGAAGGATATCTGGGTCGAGGTCCGTCGTATCAGCGACAACTCTACAGAAGACTCTCCACATGCCCTGCTGTTCTACAAACACCCGGTCCCGGGCGAGCCAGACACGGACGGTGGCAAGCCATTCAATCAGGGCCTCAAATTACCTGACGCCTCGGAGAGTCTCATCGATCAGACCGTGATCGACGACGGGATGTTTGTGACCATACCGGCGTACTTCAATCAACAGATCGGCGACACCGTGGTGCTTGCTTTCGGCTCGCTGCTGCTGGAAATCGAAGTCACCGCACTGGGCGATGTCCGGTTCGAACTGACGCCGGAAATGCTCGCCACGCTAAAGCCCACCAACACAATCATCGTGCGCTGGGAAGTCTTCGATGTCGTTGAGAATTCCAGTGGCTGGTCGGACTCTCTCGTAATTGTGTTCAAGCCCGGCATTGTGTTGCTGGCTCCACCGATTTTCGAACAGGCCGATATCAATAACGTGGTGCACCACGATTGGCTCGCGGGCGCCAGCATGTCGATATTGATCACAGGGGTTTTCGCGATTGGCGACGTGGTGGTGCTTTTACTTGAGGGTGTCACCGAAGGAGGAGACTCCGTTAGCCATAGCTACTCGATACCGGTGGCGGCCGCCACTCGCTCGCTGAGGGTAGATGTCGAAAACTATCGTGTGCAAAACGTCATCAGGGGAAGTTTACGAGCCACATATACGCAGAACAGAGCGGGAAAAATTCAACAGTCGAAACCCGCCGACGCCATAGTCGCGGGCGGAGCTTTCAAGTTGGGCCAGCCAACTGTCACACCACTGGAGAACAACGACACCGTACCCGTGGATACCGTCGAGGTCACGGTGCAGTTCCCGGAGTATTGGCCGCTGAAGCCAGGAGCGATAGTCGAACTGCTCTGGCAAACTGTCGACGATGAAGGTATTCGGGTCCTGATCATTCTTCAACAGATCGTCACTGACCCTACGCAGCCGATCGTGTTCAAGATACCCGCCAAATACATTGGTCGTTTTCCCGGCTCCGCGCTGACAGTGCAGTGTGCGGTTACCAACCCCGGCGAGGTCCGCGTTGTATCCGAACCGCTGCCGTTGAAGATCGGTGACGAAAAGGCCATCGTGCTTGACCCGCCGACGCTGGTGGGCGCTCCTGCACCGATTGATCCATTGGCCGGCGCACGGACCATGCGGGTTGAATTTGCTGCCAAAATAACGGGCGACCAAGCAAGACTGGTACACGTGAAAGCGCCTGTCGGCTCCGCCCCGTTTGCGCTTGAGGTTTTGAATCAGAACAACCGCGCCAACTGGTCGCTCGATAACACCTTTCTGGTCGCAAATAATGGCAAAACAGTTCGGCTTCGCTGGAACCTGAGACGCAAAATCCAGAAGGTTGCCTCATCGCGAGGCGTAGACCTGGAGATCATGCCGATCGCGCCCGCCGACGCCCGACTTCCGATGGTCAAAATCAGCGGCGTCGAAGGGGTTGTCGACGTCCAGAAGTTGACCGCGGCAAATAGACTGGTTGCTGATGCGTGGATAGGTCAGCGCGAAGGACAGGCTCGACATCTGCAACTGATCGGAACTGCAAACAACGGAAAAGAAACAATTTTCGATGTATTTAAAGGCGAGCCGACTGGTGAGGAAAAAGGTCTGGATGCGCCCGTGCCGATCCCTTGGTTTCGGACGCTGAAAGATAACTCCACGGTGCATCTTGCTTTGCATGTGAACGTAGACGGTTCCACCAGCCGGGAAACCGCCTTGAAGTTTCCCCCGAACTCGTACCTTGTCGATACGCTGGATGAAAAGCAGCCAGTCATCACGAAAGTGCTCGACGCTCAGGGTCGTGAAATACCCCAAAACTCAGAAACCATAACGACTACCGTTAGAGTTCATGTCAATGGCACACCTGATAAGAGGATCAAACTCCTGCTGAACGGAGCGCTGCAAACCACCGTGACCACCGATAAAGCAGGGAACGCGTCAGCTAACGTTTCGGCGGGCAGCTTCGATGCCTATAACCACCTCATCGCCCAAGCGGAGTACGGCCAGAACCTTTCGTCCCCACCCCGAAGCTGGCTCCTTCGTCGCGCCCTGCAAATCGACACCACGCGCAGACTCCTAAAGGGCTACAGGGTATACACAGGCTGGGCGGAAACCGGCGCAAAATGGATTGATAACTGGCTGCAACTTAGCCCATCTTTCGGCGTAGGTAAGCGCACCTTTACCTCCAGCAATCCGTCCGTGGTCTCCGTTGATGCCAACGGGGTGGTAACCGGGTTGCGTTGTGGAGCTGCTTACATTTATGTTCAAGACCAGTTCAGCAGCTTTGCGATCTATGTAGACTCAATCAATATCTTCACATTGGCCATCCTTCCGCCTGGCATGACCCATGCGCAAAGCGTGCAGTGGCTCAAGAGCGTTCCCGGCTCAATTCCCCTGACTCACGTCTTTGGCTACATGCGCGTAGTTTATGGTCCCGAGCAAAACTGGCCATTGGCAGCAGGTTGGACGTCATGGATGTGCGACGACACCGCGTGCCCTCCGAATCACGTTGGTTTTTACGTTTGGAAGGGTGGCGGTTACTTGTGTACTCAGAACGTGAATAACCATTATTGGCCGTGGTGTCTAAGACCTCATTGATCACAGGGGTCATGTAGCATGATATGAGACCCGCGTTCTCCCTCAATCGGCAGCGCGGGTTTTGTCGTTTAAGATCAATCCGTAGCGCTTGTTGAATAGTGTTTAAGGCTATGTCCGCAAAGCCACGCATCCTTGCGCCTTTGCCTACACGTACGCCAGAATCGGCCGGCTTGTGCGCCTTGGGGGCGGGGCTTCTCGTTTCCGGGCCGCTGACGAATCAGCGATCGGGTCTCGCAGCCCGCGATCTCTGGACGCACAACACCTCCATTGTTATGGCGGCTGTACGTGGGAGACGTTCGGGTCTGCCGGTTCTAGAGTCCCGGTCTGCGACCCGCGTATAGCTGCCACCCCTTCGTATTGCAGCGAAACGTGGCAGCTCCATGACCCTGGAGATTTCACCTTGATCAAACCAACACCATCTACAAAATCGCCCCCGGCATCGACAGCGAAGAATTGCTGGCCAATGCCTGCGAAACGCTGACCTCGGCCAAGGTCATGGCCAATGATTTCGCGGGGATGCTCGACGCGTCGCAGCGGCATGTGCTGCTGGGGATTGCGCAGTTGATCATGCTCGGGGAGTTGGCGGTGAATCGGGTGCTGGATAATCTGGAGTTGAAGGCTGACACAGCCCCGTAGGCTGACGAGCGGTTGTGGCGAGGGAGCTTGCTCCCGCTCGAGTGCGCAGCGCTCGCAATACTTTTTTGGGGCTGCTTCGCAACCCAGCGGGAGCAAGCTCCCTCGCCACAGGTTTATGCCTGACATGAAAAACCCGCCGTCCCGTTTGATCGGGGCGGCGGGTTTTGTCGTTTCAGCGCTCAGGTCAGACGGTGTCCACCTTCAACGAATGATCATTCAGCATCCCGGTGATGATCGTCGCCGTGTCGTGCCCGCTGGCGATCATCCCGCCCGCCCCCGGTGTCACGCCGTAGTGGCTGGCGAGGTTGACGCCGGCCAGATCGATGGTCTGGTTCGGCGTGGCGCCGGCCATGGCGCTGACGTCGATGCTGGTCATCACCGATGCCCCGCTACCACTGACGGTGAAGTGCAGATAGTCATCGAGTGACGCCGTGGTGCCGTTTTCGCCTTGCAGCAATTGCGACAGATCGAGCTTGTCGGTGCCGGGGGTGAAGTCGGTGACGACGTCGTGGCCGCTGTTGCCTTTGAGCCACTGGAAGGTGTCGGCCCCTGCCCCGCCAGTCAGCGTGTTGTTGCCCATGCCGCCGATCAGCAGGTCATCGCCACCGCCACCGTTGAGGACGTCATTGCCGAGGCCGCCGGTGATCACGTTGCTGTTGTTGTCGCCGGTCAGGCTGTCATTGAAGTTCGAGCCAACGAGGTTTTCGATACCGGTCAGGGTATCGGTGCCGGCACCCAAGGTATTTTGCGCGACGAGTGTGCCGAGGTTGACCGTAACGCCTGCGGTGGCATGGGCGTAACTGGCGGTGTCGCTGCCGGTGCCGCCGTCGAGCAGGTCATTGCCCGGCCCGCTGTAGAGCAAGTCATTGCCGGCGCCGCCGTGCAGTTCGTTGTTGCCCGAGCCTGCGGTCAGCACATCGTTGCCGTCGCCGGCGTTGATGATGTTGTTGCCGGTGCCTGCCACCAGCACGTCATCGCCTGCAGTACCGGTGAGGGTGTGGCCGTCCTGATAGCTGATGGTCACGTTGGCGCTGTCGCTGCCGCCGTGGTTGTCGTTGGCGGTGTAGGTGCCGTGGTAGTCCGGGGTGATGTCCTGCGCCCCGGCGTAGTTGAGGGTCATGGTCAGTTGGTAGTTTTCCGCCGCGTTGGCGTTGCTGCCCGTGGTGTTGGTGATGTTGGTGATGTGGATCTGGTAGGTGCCGTCCGCCGAAGCGGTCAGGGTTTGACCGTCGGCCAGGGCGATCCAGCTGCCGCCATTGAGCGAGTACTCCATGCTCACATGACCGGCCGCCAGATTGTGATCCAGGTTGAGGGTTTCACCCTGGCGCAGGTTGACGGTGATGCGGTCTTCATCGTTGGCATTGACGTTGCTCACAGCACCGAGGTAGCCGCTGACCACCAGTACGGCCGTCATGGTCGCTGCGTTGGCGCTGAACGAATTGCGCACGTTGGCCAGGTTCTGGTTGGCGGCGGTGTTGCCGATCCCGGTGAAGCTGATCGCACCAGTGCCGGTGAAGTCCGCCGCTTTCGAAATCCAGCCCGTGTTGAACGAGGTCGGTGTGGCGTTGAGCGGGTCGCCATTGGGGTCGGTGTCGTTGGCCAGCAGCAGCTCGCCGGGCACCACAATGTTGCCCGACAGCACGTTGGTGATGACGTGGTCGTCCATCGCCACCGGAGGCGCGTTGGGGATGACTTTGACGGTCAGCGTGGAGCTGGCGAGGTCACCGTCGTTGTCGCTGACGGTGAAGCCGATGTTTTCGGTGATCACCACGGCGGTGGTTTTTTGCGAGGTGTAGGTGTAGTCGCCGGTGTCGAGGTTGATCACCAGGGTGCCGCCATTGTTGGTGGCGATGCTCAGGCTGTTGGTCGCCGTATTGAAGGTGCCGTGGTTGACGCCGCCACTCGGGGTCAGCGAGCCCTGGCCGCTGAGGGCTTTGGGATCGTAGGTGTAGGTGGTGCCGTCGACGACGATGGATTTGATGAAACCGCCATCCGCGCCGAAGGTCCCGCCCTCGCCCAGCAACGAGCCGGTGACAGGTGCGCCCTGTACGGTGCCCGACAGCACCGAGTTGAGTTGATTGAGATCCGTCACCACCACCGCATTGGTGTTGGTGTGGCTGATGCCGTCGTAGGCCAGTGGGTCGAGGTTGGCGTTGCTCACGCCGCTGCCGAGGCCGATCGCGTAGTTTTTGATGTTGTTGGCATCGAGGAAGTTTTTCAGCGCAGCTTCGTCTGCGGCGTTGATGTCGCCCTCGTTGGGTTTGCCGTCGGAGAAGAAGTAACCGACGTTTTGCGCCCCGGTGAGTTTGCCCGAGGTGTTGAACGCGGTTTGCATCACCGCCACGGCAGCATCGTAGTTGGTGCCGCCACCAGCGGTGAGGCCTGCGAGGATGGTCTTAGCGGTGGCAACATCGACCCACACCGCGGTGCGATCGGTGGCGTTGCTGCTGAAGGTCACCAACTGCACTTTCACATCGCCGAGATCATCGTACTTGTCGAGCAAGGCACTGATCGCCTGCTTGGCCAGCGCCAGCCGCGACAGGCCAGGTACGCCGGAGGCATCGGCCATGCTGCCGGAGATGTCGAGGACGATCAGCAGATTGGAATCGATCTCCACCGCCGCCACCGAACGATCCGAGGCCACGGCTTTGGGCACGTCATCGACAATGTTGACGACGATGGTGCTGGTGGTGCTGTTGCCCAGTGCATCAGTGGCTTTGTAGGTGAACGATTCGCTGAGGGTATTCGGTCCGTCGTTGGCGTTCGGCGAGGTTTTTGGCGCCGAGGTCAGGGTGTAGGTGTACGTGCCGTTGGGGTTGAGCAGGATCTGCCCGTAACTGCCCGTGGCACTGCCGACCAGCGTATAAGTCAGCGCGCCGCTGCCGCCGGTGACCGCACCGACCAGTGTGCCCGTGGCGGTTTCGCCGGTGTTGCCTGGCTCGCTGCCGGTGACCGTGCCGGGGGCCAGATCCTGGCCGTCCTTGGTCAGGTCGAGGGCTTTCTCGTAGACCGTTACGTCCTGATCGACCGAGGCCAGCAGTTTGCTGTCGGCGACGTTGATGGTGATGGTCGTGGTGCTTTCATCACCGTCACTGTCGCGGATGCTGTAGGTGAACGTGTCGGTGGCGCCCGGTGGGCTGACCGAGTTCGGGTTGCTGTGGTAGACGGCGTTGCCCGCCGCATCGAGGGTCAGGTAACCGTAGGCGCCATTGATGTTGCTGTTCAGTCCGCCGACGGCCGAAGTCGCGGTGTTGCTGCCGGCGCGCACGCCAATAATCGTCGCCGCGCCATCGGCACCGCTGACGTCATTGCCCAGCACGCTGATGTTGACCGTGCCGCCCTCCGCCACCGAGCCGCTGTCCGCTTGAGCGGTCGGCAGGTCGTCGACGATGTTGACGTTGATCTGGCCGGTGGCGGTGCTGCCATCGGTGTCGGTCGCCACCACGTTGAAGTTCTCGGTGATGCTGTTGGCGCCGTTGGCGTTCGGGTGGGTTTCGTTATCCACCAGGGTGTAGCTGTAGCTGACCACGCCGGTGGTTGCGTTGAACCCGGTGATGGTCAGCGTGCTGCCCAGCGGGGTGACTGTCGATTGCGGGAAGCCTGCGGCCACGCCATTGGTGACCAGCGCGATGCCGCCGACGGTCAGGGTTTGCAGACCGTCGAGCGCGGTAACGGTGAAGGTGCCGCTTTGGGTCAGCGCCGGAGCGTTGGGGCTGGTGCCGTCGCTGAGATTTTTCTCGTAGACGGTGAGTTCGCCGCCATAGACGTTGAGGCCGTTGAGCACCACTGGATCGTCGTTGTTGTGAATGTTCAGCACCAGGTTGGCGGTGCTGGTGTCGCCGTCGGCATCGGTCAGGGTGTAGGTGAAGGTTTCAGTGCCGTTGCCACCGCCGTGCAGATTTTTGAAGTCCGCATCGTTGGTGTTCAGCGTGTAGGTGTAAGTGCCATTGGCATTTAGCACCAAGGTGCCGTACGTACCGGTGAAGGTGCCGGGGGTGATAGGACCTGTCGCGACGACATCCGCGCCTTGCACGTCGTTGGTCAGCACGTTGCCGTTGAGGGTCAGCAACGATTCGGAAGCCGTGTTGGCATTGCTGTCATTCACAGCTGTCGGCACGTCATCGACGATGCTTACCACGATGGTGCTGGTGACCACGTTGCCCAGCGAATCGGTCGCCTGATAGGTGAAGGTTTCGGTCAGCGTGTTAGCGCCGTCATCGGCTTGCGGCGTGGTGCTGGCCGGCGAAGTCAGGGTGTAGGTGTAAGTGCCGTTGGCATTGAGCACGATCTGCCCGTAGTTGCCGGTGGCGCTGCCGACCAGCGCGTAGCTGATCGCGCCGACTGCGCCCGTAACCGAGCCGACCAGTGTGCCGGATGCGGTTTCGCCAGTGCTGGTGGGGTCGCTGCCGACCACAGTGCCAGGGGCCAGATCCTGGCCGTCCTTGACCAGATCCAAGGCTTTTTCGTAGACGGTAACGTCGGTATCGCTGGTCGCGTACAGCTTGCTGTTGGCCACATCGATGGTGATGGTGGTGGTGCTTTCATCGCCGTCGGAATCGCGCACGGTGTAGACGAACACGTCAACTGCGCCCGGGCCACTGACGGTATTCGGATTGCTGTGATAAACCGCGTTGCCATTGGCATCCAGTGTCAGGTAGCCATAGGTGCCGTTGATCTGTGAATTGAGACCGGTAGTGGCCGAAGTCGAGGTATCGGAACCGGCGCGCACGCCGATCACCGCGCCCGTCACCGCCGGGCCGTCGGCGCCACCGATGTCATTGTTGAGCACGTTGCCGCTGACGGTTGCGCCCTCTTGCACCGAAGCTGCATCGGGTTTGGCGGTGGGCAGGTCATCGACGATGTTGACGTTGATCTGGCCGCTGGCAGTGCTGCCGTCGGTGTCGGTCGCCACCACGTTGAAGTTTTCCGTGATGCTGTTGGTGCCGTTGGCGGTTGGATGCGCTTCGTTATCGACCAGGGTGTAGCTGTAGCTGACGACACCCGTGGCCGCGTTGAACCCGGTGATGGTCAGCGTGCTGCCCAGCGGCGTGACCACCGATTGCGGGAAGCCTGCTGCCACACCGTTGGTGACCACGGCTATGCCGCCGACGGTGAGGGTTTGCAGACCGTCGAGCGCGGTGACAGTGAAAGTGCCGCTTTGAGTCAACGCCGGGGTATTGGGACTGGTGCCGTCGCTGAGGTTTTTTTCGTAGACCGTCAGCTCACCGCCATTCACATCGAGACCGTTAATGATCACCGGATCGTCGTTGTTGTGGATCTGCAGAACGAGGTTGGCTGTGCTGGTATCGCCGTCGGCATCGGTCAGGGTGTAGGTGAAGGTTTCGGTAGCGTTGCCACCGCCGTTTAGCGCTTTGAAATCGGCGTCGCTGGTGTTCAGCGTGTAGGTGTAGGTGCCGTTGGCATTCAGCACCAAGGTGCCGTAGGTGCCGGTGAAAGTGCCGGCAGTGATCGGCCCGGCGTTAGGCCCGGTCGCAACGCGGTCGGCGCCTTGCACATCGTTGGGCAGGACATTGCCTTCGAGCGTGAGCAGGGTTTCGGAGGCGGTGCTCGCGTTGCTGTCGTCCACCGCTTTCGGCACGTCATCGACGATGTTTACGTCCAACGTGGCGTTGGCAGTGGTGCCGTTGTCATCGACCACGGTTACGGCGAACTGCTCGCTTAGCGTGTTGGCGCCGTTGGCAGTCGGATGCGCTTCGTTATCGACCAGGGTGTAGCTGTAACTGACCACGCCAGTGGTCGCGTTGAACCCGGTGATGGTCAGCGTGCTGCCCAGCGGAGTGACGACGGATTGCGGGAAACCTGCGGCCACGCCATTGGTAACCACGGCGATGCCGCCGATGGTCAGCGAGGTCACGCCGTCGAGTGCGGTGATGGTGAAGGTGCCGTTTTGCGTCAGCGCGTTGGCATCCGGAGCGCTGCCGTCGCTGAGGTTTTGCTCGTAGACAGTAAGTTCACCGCCGTTGACGTTCAGGCCATCGATGATCACCGGATCGTCGTTGTTGTGGATCTGCAGAACGAGGTTGGCGGTGCTGGTATCGCCATCGGCATCGGTGATGGTGTAGGCGAAAGTTTCAGTGCCGTTGCCGCCGCCAGTCAGCGCTTTGAAATCAGCGTCGCTGGTGTTCAGCGTGTAGGTGTAGGTGCCGTTGGCATTCAGCACCAAGGTGCCGTAGGTGCCGGTGAAAGTGCCGGCGGTGACCGGCCCGGTCGCAACGCGGTCGGCGCCTTGCACATCGTTGGGCAGGACATTGCCTTCGAGCGTGAGCAGGGTTTCGGAGGCGGTGCTCGCGTTGCTGTCGTCCACCGCTTTCGGCAGGTCATCGACGATGTTTACGTCGAGCGTAGCGTTGGCAGTGGTGCCGTTGTCATCGACCACGGTCACGGCGAATTGCTCGTTCAGCGTGTTGGCGCCGTTGGCATTCGGGTGTGCTTCGTTATCGACCAGGGTGTAGCTGTAGCTGACCACGCCCGTGGCCGCGTTGAACCCGGTGATGGTCAGCGTGCTGCCCAACGGCGTGACAACGGATTGCGGGAAACCTGCGGCCACGCCATTGGTGACCACGGCGATGCCGCCGATGGTCAGCGAGGTCACGCCGTCGAGTGCGGTGATGGTGAAGGTGCCGCTTTGAGTGAGTGCGTTGGCATCGGGGGCGCTGCCGTCGCTGAGGTTTTGCTCGTAGACAGTAAGTTCACCGCCGTTGACGTTCAGGCCATCGATGATCACCGGATCGTCGTTGTTGTGGATCTGCAGAACCAGATTCGCGGTGCTGGTATCGCCGTCGGCATCGGTAATGGTGTAGGCGAAAGTTTCAGTGCCGTTGCCGCCGCCAGTCAGCGCTTTGAAATCAGCGTCGCTGGTGTTCAGCGTGTAGGTGTAGGTGCCGTTGGCATTCAGCACCAAGGTGCCGTAGGTGCCGGTGAAAGTGCCGGCAGTGATCGGCCCGGCGTTGGGGCCGGTCGGTACGCGGTCGGCGCCTTGCACGTCGTTGGGCAGGACGTTGCCTTCAAGCGTGAGCAAGGTTTCGGAGGCGGTGCTTGCGTTGCTGTCATCCACGGCTTTCGGCAGGTCGTCGACGATGTTCACGTCGAGCGTGGCATTGGCAGTGGTGCCATTGTCATCGACCACGGTTACGGCGAACTGCTCGTTCAGCGTGTTGGCGCCGTTGGCAGTTGGATGCGCTTCGTTATCGACCAGGGTGTAGCTGTAGCTGACCACGCCCGTGGCCGCATTGAACCCGGTGATGGTCAGCGTGCTGCCCAGCGGAGTGACCACTGATTGCGGAAAACCAGCGGCCACGCCATTGGTGACCACGGCAATGCCGCCGATGGTCAGCGAGGTCACGCCGTCGAGTGCGGTGATGGTGAAGGTGCCGTTTTGCGTCAGCGCGTTGGCATCCGGAGCGCTGCCGTCGCTGAGGTTTTGCTCGTAGACAGTAAGTTCACCGCCGTTGACGTTCAGGCCATCGATGATCACCGGGTCGTCGTTGTTGTGGATCTGCAGAACCAGATTCGCGGTGCTGGTATCGCCGTCGGCATCGGTGATGGTGTAGGCGAACGTTTCGGTGCCGTTGCCGCCGCCAGTCAGGGCTTTGAAATCGGCGTCGCTGGTGTTCAGCGTGTAGGTGTAGGTGCCGTTGGCATTGAGCACCAAGGTGCCGTAAGTGCCGGTGAAAGTGCCAGCAGTGATCGGCCCGGCGTTGGGGCCGGTGGGCACGCGGTCGGCGCCTTGCACGTCGTTGGGCAGGACGTTGCCTTCAAGCGTGAGCAAGGTTTCCGAAGCGGTCGAAGCGTTGCTGTCGTCCACGGCTTTCGGCAGGTCGTCGACGATGTTTACGTCGAGCGTGGCGTTGGCAGTGGTGCCGTTGTCATCGACCACGGTTACGGCGAACTGCTCGCTTAGCGTGTTGGCGCCGTTGGCAGTCGGATGCGCTTCGTTATCGACCAGGGTGTAGCTGTAACTGACCACGCCAGTGGTCGCGTTGAACCCGGTGATGGTCAGCGTGCTGCCCAGCGGAGTGACGACGGATTGCGGGAAACCTGCGGCCACGCCATTGGTAACCACGGCGATGCCGCCGATGGTCAGCGAGGTCACGCCGTCGAGTGCGGTGATGGTGAAGGTGCCGTTTTGGGTCAGTGCACTGGAGTCCGGCGCGCTGCCGTCAGCGAGGTTTTTCTCGAAGACTGTCAGCTCGCCACCTTCAACGTTCAAGCCGTTGATGATCACTGGATCGTCGTTATTCTGGATCTGCAAAACCAGGTTCGCAGTGCTGGTATCGCCGTCAGCATCGGTCAGGGTGTAGGTGAAGGTTTCCGTGCCGTTGCCGCCGCCAGTCAGCGCTTTGAAATCAGCATCGCTGGTGTTCAGGGTGTAGGTGTAGGAACCGTTCGGATTGAGCACCAAGGTGCCGTAAGTCCCTGTGAAAGTCCCGCCAATCACCGGGCCGCTGTTCGGGCCAACCGGGATGCGGTCGGCGCCCTGAATGTCGTTGGGCAACACGCTGCCGGTCAAGGTCAGCAGGGTTTCCGAGGCGCTGTTGGCATTGGTGTCATCAACCGCTTTGGGCACGTCGTCGGTGATGTTGACATCGAGGGTGCCGGTCGCGGTGTCGCCATTGCTATCGCCGGCGACCACGGTGAATTGTTCGCTGAGGCTGTTAGCGCCATCACCGGCCGCATGGGTTTCATTGCCGTTGAGGGTGTAGCTGTAACTGACCACGCCGGTCGCCGGGTTGTAGCCGGTGATGGTCAGCGTGCTGCCGAGTTGCGTGGTGATCGATTGTGGGAAACCGACCGCTACGCCGCCGACCACCACATTGATGCCGCCGATGCTCAGACTGGTCAATCCGTCTGGTGCATTCACAGTGAAGCTGCCGGTCTGGGTCAGCGCGCCAGGATTGGCGGCGGAGCCGTCGCTCAGATTGGATTCATTGAGATTCAATTCGCCGCCATCGACAGACAAGCCGCCGAGGGTCACAAGGTTGTTGACTGGAGGTGGTGGCGGAACAATCGGCGCGACCGGATCAGCATCGCCATCGCCGTTATCCAGCGCCGCCTCGCGGCGTTCCAGCGGAAACTCGGGGATCCCGCCAAAACCGGCAGTAGGGAAACCGATAGTCGGATCGACCCGCCCGCCGACTTCTTCCAGCAACACAAAAGTATGCCCGCCACCTAACTCACCGGTCGTGTTGCCCGGGGTGTTGGGGCCGGCGGCAGTGGCTTCAGCGGTTTTGCTCGGGTCTTCACCGGCAGCGATGGCTTTCTGGATCTGTTCGACGTCGGTCAGCTGTGAATCGGTCGGGGTCAACGCATCAGCCGTGTGCACTTGACCAGGCTGATCGGCAAGCAACTGCGCAGTCAATTCCAGGCTGCTGCCTCGGCCCAAAGTCAATTCCTTGCCATTTTGCAGATGAACGGCAACCGCGCCCTCGGCGCCAGTGACCAATTGATCCCCTGCAAACAGGCGGTCGCCCTCGACGAGTGCGCGGCGAGTACCGTCGCCCGCAACCGCAAAAACCTGACCAATGACTTTAGTGACGATCCCGATGAGCGTTGCCATGTGCATCTCCTGGGCGCCGACCACCGTCGGCACTGGTTAACGAAGCAGCCCATGGCTCAATCGGGTTGTCGGGGTGACGCTCGCACCTCGACAGTTCGTTTCGCCGGTGACGCGAAATCAGAAACTCCCGCGCCTTCAAGCACTTGGAATTCCTGATCGATGCCGCCAACCGACTAACGCTACGTAACGGTGGTGAATCACTCGAGTGACAAAAATCTGTCGCCCATCAACCGCTACGCGTCCCTCCCCTTTAGCAGTACTTCGCCGTATGTCGCAAAGTTGATTGGAACTTTCCTCAAGCCTTTTTGTGCTCCCTAAAGCGCATGAAACAAAGGCTTTCGAGTGGAACAATGTGCCGGATTTCGAGAAGCGCATAAGTTTTTTTTGGAATAACCGTTATGAAAATTTTTTCTTAGCTACGCTTCAGGATGTTCTTAGCTCTGTTGTTACAGGCATGAAACGCTTTTCACTATAAAAGACGTCAAATAATTGGCGACAACGAAATACCATCAGGACTCAGGGAGATGCACCCATGCGCGTTTTAACCCCCCTCTGCAGCGCGGTTTTGCTGGCCATGGCTTGCACTTCTCAAGCCCAGGCCATGAACCTCACCGAAGCCATCCAGAGCACTATCGCCACGCACCCCGAATTGGCTTCGCGCGTGGATGCGCGCCTGTCGGCTGATGAACAGGTGAAAGTCGCCAAGGGGGGCTTCTACCCTTCCGTCGATTTGAACGCCGCTTACGGGCGCGGCTACAGCGACAACACCAATACTCGGGCTTTGGGTAATCACAACACTGAAATCCTCACCTACACCCAGTCCGAATTGCGCATGCGGCAGATGATCTTCGACGGTTTCAATACCGCCAACGAGGTCGAGCGCACCAAAGGCGTGTCCAACTCGCGCGCTTACTACGCGCAAGGCACCGCTCAGGATCTGGCCCTGCGCACCATCGAGGTCTACCTCGAAGTGCTCAAGCGCCGCGAACTGGTGACCCTCGCCACCAACAACTTGCAGGCCCACTTGCGCGTGAATGATCAGATCGGGCTGCGCACCGAGCGCGGCATCGGCAGCACCGCCGACTCCGACCAATCGGTTGCACGTAAAGCGCTGGCGCAGAACAACCTCGACACTGCCGAAGTCGATCTGGCCGACGCCGAAGCGAATTTCTACAGCGTGGTCGGACGTATGCCCGATGAGCTGGAAACCCCGGCCTCGACTCGCGGCGAATTGCCTACCGACCTGCGCGAAGCCCAGCAAAGCATGGTCGAGAACAATCCTTATCTGAAGTCTGCGCAGGCCGACGTGCAGTCAGCCGAGAGCCAGTACGAAGTCGCCAAATCGCCGTTCTATCCACGCTTCGATGCCGAAGCGGCAGTCGGCGCCAACAACAATGTGCAGGGTGATGAAGGCCATGACAACGAATGGCGCGTAGGCGTGGTGATGAACTACAACCTGTTCCGTGGTGGCAGCGACAAGGCGCGTCTGGCCGCCAATGCGCATGACATCAACCAGGCGATGGACATCCGCAACAACGCGCTGCGTCAGCTCAACGAGAACATTCGTCTGGCGTGGAACGCCATGACCAACGCCAAGAAACAAACCCCGACCGCCCGCGAATACGCCGACACCACCAAACGCGTACGTGCGGCTTATCAGGATCAGTTCGGCTTGGGCCAACGCACCCTGCTCGACTTGCTCGACAGCGAAAACGAGCTGTACAACGCCAACCGCCGCTACGTCGAAGTACGCTACACCGAGGAATACTCGATGTACCGCGTGCTGGCCAACATGGGCCAACTGCTGAGCAAACAACGGGTGGTGCTGCCAGCGGATGCGATTGCGTCCAGCGAGGTGAAAAACGAAGCGCGCCTGCCCGAGTTGAAATGATCGCTCTGTGGCGAGGGAGCTTGCTCCCGCTGGGTTGCGCAGCAACCCCAAGATCGTTCAACGATGAAGATTTTGTGAGTGCTGCGCACTCAAGCGGGAGCAAGCTCCCTCGCCACAGGTACTTGGCCAGTCATCTCCGGGAGCGATCAATATGACCAGCATGGAACCCGGCAACACCGGGATCGATCCGCGGCTGAGCTTCGATGATCCGTTACTCGACGGTCTGTTGATCCTCTGCAAACTCCACGGCGCGACAGTCAGTCGCGCCAGCCTGAGTGCCGGGTTGCCTTTGAACAAACAACGCCTGAGCCTCGACCTGCTGCCCCGTGCAGCGGCCCGGGCCGGGTTGCAGGCTCGATTGTTACGGCGTGAACTGAAAGACATCTCGCCACTCAACTTGCCGATTCTACTGTTGCTCAACGATGGTCGTACCGCCGTGCTGCGGCGCTTCGGCGACGACGGCAAGGCACTGATTCTGCCCAGCGAAGCCGATGGCGGCGAGCAATGGGTCAGCCGTGAAGAACTCACCGAACACTACGCCGGTCAGGCGCTGTTCGCCCGGCCGAGGCACGAACTCGAAGACCTGCGCTCACCCTTGGTGCCACGCGTGCAGGCATGGTTTCGCGACACGCTGAAGCTGTCGAAATGGCTGTACAGCGACGCAATCCTCGCCAGTTTCCTGATCAACCTGTTGGGCCTGATGGTGCCGCTGTTCGTCATGCAGACCTACGACCGCGTGGTGCCGAACCAGGCCACCTCAACCTTGTGGGTGCTGTCGATCGGCCTGCTGATCGGCACCGGTTTCGAACTGGTACTGCGGGTGGTGCGCGCGCACTTGCTGGACACCGCCGGCAAGAAAACCGATGTGATCCTTTCCGCGACTTTATTTGAACGCATCACCGGCATGTCGATGAAGGCGCGGCCGGCGACCATCGGCGGATTCGCGCAGAGCATTCATGACTTTCAGGGCCTGCGTGAATTCCTCACCGCCGTGACCCTGACCAGTTTGATCGACCTGCCGTTTGTGGTGCTGATGCTGGTGGTGATCGGCCTGCTCGGCGGCTGGCTGGTGGTCATTCCGCTGCTGGCGTTCCCGCTGACGATCATTTTCGCCATGATTATTCAGGCGCGCCTGCGCGACACCGTGCAGAAGAGTTTGAGCCTTGGCGCCGAGCGTCAGGCGCTGCTGATCGAAACCCTCGGCGGCCTGGAAACCCTCAAGGCGTGCAGCGCCGAGAGCGAGCGCCAGCACAAATGGGAAAGCACCCACGGCGCCCTCACCCGCCTCGACAGCCATGCGCGCAATCTGTCGGCGCTGGCCACCAACGGCACGTTGTTCATCCAGCAGTTTTCCGGGATGGCGACGATTGTCGCCGGGGTCTACAGCATCATTGCCGGCAACCTCAGCGTCGGTGCGCTGGTCGCGACCTACATGCTCGGCAGCCGCGTGCTCGCACCGCTGGGGCAGATCGCCGGGCTGATCACCCGCTACCAGCAAGCGCAACTGACGATGAAAAGCACCGACGCGCTGATGTCGCTGCCGCAGGAACGCGACGGCAAACAACGGCCGCTGGAGCGCACGCAATTGCAAGGCGCGCTGGAGGTCAACGGCGTGACTTTTCACTACAACGGCCAGAACGCTCCGGCCCTGAACAACATCAGCTTCAGCATGCAGGCTGGCGAACGCATCGGCATCATCGGTCGCAGCGGCTCGGGCAAAAGCACGCTGGCGCGGCTGGTGATGGGCTTCTACGAACCGGAAGAAGGCCAGCTCCTGCTCGATGGTCTCGACCTGCGGCAACTGGATGTCGCCGACCTGCGCCAACAGATCGGCTACGTCGCCCACGACTTGCCGCTGCTGGCCGGAAGCCTGCGCGACAACCTGACCCTCGGCGCGCGTTACGTCAGCGATGCGCGCATGCTCGAAGTCGCCGAACTGACCGGAGTCACCGAACTGGCGCGCCAACATCCGCAGGGTTTCGACCGGCCGGTGGGCGAGCGCGGGCAACTGCTTTCCGGTGGCCAGCGCCAAGCGGTGTTGCTGGCGCGGGCGCTGTTGCTCGATCCGCCGATCATGCTGCTCGACGAACCCACCAGCGCCATGGACAACAGCAGCGAAGACGCCCTGCGCCAGAAACTGCACGGCTGGATGCAGGGCAAGACACTGCTGCTGGTCACCCACCGCACCTCGATGCTGAGTCTGGTGGATCGGCTGCTGGTGCTGGACAACGGCCGGATCGTCGCCGACGGTCCGAAAGAAGCGGTCATCGATGCACTGCGCAAGGGCCGCGTCGGCTCGGCGGCGGTGTAAATGGGTACACATAACCTTGGCTATCACAAACCTGTGGCGAGGGGATTTATCCCCGATTGGGTGCGCAGCGCCCATCAGATTTTTGGGGCTGCTGCGCAACCCAGCGGGGATAAATCCCCTCGCCACAGGTAAGCGTCCTTAGCCACTGCTTTGTGGTGAGGTTTGATGTTTCTTTATTGAGGGGTATTGCCCCATGTCTGGTTCTTCCGGCTCTGACTCAAATGCTAAAGATCGCGGCTACTTCGACAGTTTCGGCAAGAGTGCCGAAGTCGAGTACATGCCGGAAACCGCCGGCGCCTCGTTGCAGGATTCGCCGCGCTGGTCGCGCATCACCGTGTGGCTGGCGGCAGGGTTGCTGATCAGTGCGCTGGTCTGGGCGAAGTTCGCCGTGTTGCAGGAAGTGACCATGGGCGAAGGCAAGGCGATTCCGTCGAGCAAGATCCAGGTGATCCAGAACCTGGAGGGCGGGATTGTCACCGAGATCTTTGTTCGCGAAGGGCAAATGGTCGCCAAGGGTGACACTCTGCTGCGCCTGGATGACACGCGATTTCGTTCAAATAAAGGTGAAAGCGAGGCCGACCGCTATGCCTTGACCGCGCAGGTTGAGCGGCTGTCGGCCGAGGCTGAAGGTCGGCCGTTCAAGCTCTCCGCCGAAGTGATCGCCAAGGCCCCGCAAGTCGCCGAGGACGAGCGCTCGTTGTACGAGCAACGCCAACGCCGACTCGCCAGCGAACAGCGAACTCTGAGCGAACAGTTGCGCCAGAAGACTCAGGAACTGGCCGAGTTTCGTTCGAAGCAGGGGCAGTTCAGTTCCAGCCTCGGGCTGCTGCAACAAGAGATGAACATGTCGGAGCCATTGGTGAAAACCGGTGCGGTGTCGCCAGTGGAGATCCTCCGGTTAAGACGCAGCGCAGTGGAAATTCGCGGCTCGTTGAATGCCACGACGTTGGCAATCCCGCGCGCCGAATCGGCGATCAACGAGATCAAAAGCAAGATCGACGAATCGGAGCAGACCTTTCGTTCGGAAGCGGCCAAGGAGCTCAATGAGAAACGCACTGACCTGTCGAAAATCACCGCATCGAGCATCGCCATCGACGACCGCGTCAGCCGCACCACGGTGACCTCGCCGGTGCGCGGGGTGATCAAGCAAATGAAGGTCAACACCATCGGCGGCGTGGTGCAGCCGGGCAGTGACATGGTGGAAATCGTGCCGCTGGAAGACAACCTGCTGATCGAAGCCAAGGTGCGTCCGCAGGACGTCGCGTTCCTGCATCCGGGCCAGAAAGCCATGGTCAAGTTCAGCGCTTACGACTACACGATCTACGGCGGGCTGAGCGCGAAACTCGAGCTGATCGGCGCGGACACCATCACCGATGACAAGGGCAACAGCTTTTATCTGATTCAGGTGCGCACCGATAAAAACCATTTGGGCGGGGACGTGAAACCGCTGCTGATCATTCCGGGGATGGTCGCGACGGTGGACATTATTACCGGGGAGAAAAGTGTGCTGGATTACCTGCTGAAACCGGTGCTCAAAGCCCGGACCGAGGCGATGCGCGAGCGCTAGTGATTATCCGGAATTTGTATTGATTGGTCGGGCCTCATCGCTGGCAAGCCAGCTCCCACAGTGACCGTGTCGTACACAAAGTTTGTGGCCACAGAAAAACCTGTGGGAGCTGGCTTGCCAGCGATGAGGCCCGCAAGAACACCAATCATTTTCCAGCATGATTACGCTGAAAAGTTTCCTGCCCCATCGCCGCAATCTGCCCTTCGATCAACGCTTCGAACGGCTTGAGCAATGGTTCGAATGTAGTGGGCGCTTCCAGGGTTTGCAATGCCTGCACAATCGCCTCAACCGTCGACAACGCCCCCGGCCCCGGCGCTTTGCGCAGTCGATAGCGCGACACCCCGCCACCCACCAGCGTCACCCTCGGCAACGCCGCCAGCAGCGGATTCAGGTGCAGCATCTTACGCGCCTTGCGCCAGGTGCCGTCCGGGACCACCAGCAGTAGCGGCTCATCGGACGCGGCATAAGCCTGCATCGGCTGCGCATCCTCGGCGGGAAACAACAAACGCGCCTGATACCCCGGCTGATTCAGCAGCGTCGGCAAATCCTCGAACACTTCACCGACAATCAGCTCGGCATTGGTCAACCCCAGCGCCGCCAGCCGCGCGGTGTTCAGTGCATGACTGACCTCGCTCGGATGCTGCAACAGCAACACCCGGGTGCGGCTGTCGAGGCTGGGGATCAGCGGGCACAGGCAGTGGGTTTGTGGGCGCAGGCAGCGCGGGCATTGGAGTCTGGACATTTTGGTTAAACCTGATTGAGCTGAGCTTTGAGCAGATCGCGGAAGGTCTGGATCAGCGGTTCGCGACTGCGGCCGCGGCGCATGATCATCGAAAACGGCGCCTGGTAACCGAAGGTCGCCGGCAGCAACACGCGCAGATCACCCTTGTCAGCCCAGGCTTGCGCGTAGTGCTCCGGCAAGTAACCGACGTAGGCGCCGGATAGCACCAGAATCAGCTGCGCTTCCATACTTTCCACCGTCGCGGCGCTGTGTTTGAAACCGTGGCGGGCCAGTTCGGCCTGGCTCCAGTAACCGCGCCCGACCATGCGTTGCTGGGTGATGACTTGCTCGGGAATCCGTCGTTCGTTGAACAACGGATGCCGGCTGCTGCAATACAACCAGTGCTGCTCGCGGTAGAGCGGCATGTACACCAGACCGCTCATGCGCGTGGAAAACGCGCCGATGGCCAGGTCGAGGCGATTGTCCTGTACGCCGAGCTGCAGTTCATACGGGCTCATCACCGACAAGTGCAGATGCACTGCCGGGTGTTCCTGACTGTAGGCACCGATGGCCTCGGCAAAAGGCAAGGCCTTGTCGCTGACCGTGGAGTCGATAACACCCAGGTTGAGCGTGCCGCGCAGTTCGCCCTTGAGCGCGGCGGCGTATTGCTCGAAGCCTTCGAGTTCAGCCAGCAGGCGCAGGGTTTCCTGATGAAACAGCTCGCCTTTGCTGGTCAGACTGAACCCGCCCCTGCCGCGATGACACAGCACCAGACCGAGCGCGGCTTCGAGCTGGCTCATGTAGGTGCTGATGGCCGAGGTCGACAGGTTGAGTTCCTGCTGCGCGTTGGCGAAGCCTTGATGGCGGACCACGCTGGTGAAGATGCGCAGGAGTTTCAGGTCGGGTAGAGCGTTGGCCATGGGTTACTCCCGGCTCTGGTGTTGTCTGTGGGAACTGCCCCTCACCCCAGCCCTCTCCCGGAGGGAGAGGGAGCTGATCTTCATGGCTTTCAAATCCTGAGTTCGGCTCGATATCTCAGGTCGATGCAAATCCTGAGAACAACGCGGTCGGCCCCCTCTCCCTCCGGGAGAGGGCTGGGGTGAGGGCAACAAAGTCTAATCCGCCATCGCCCATTAGTTTAGAAAAATCTGAACTAAGTATTTGCCCGTAGCGATTCTTCCCCGTCACTACATTTCGCAGAATCGGCCCCCAGCGGTGCCCGTGACCTTGCGAATACGGCGCGCCGACATAAATAAAACAATGACGATGAGGCCTTACCCGTGGACAAGATTCTTCACCAACCACTGGGCGGCAATGAAATGCCGCGCTTCGGCGGCATCGCCACCATGCTCCGACTCCCCCACTTGCCAACCGCTGCCGGTCTGGACGCTGCCTTCGTTGGCGTGCCGCTGGACATCGGTACGTCGCTGCGCCCCGGTACTCGCTTCGGGCCGCGCGACATTCGCACCGAATCGGTGATGATCCGCCCGTACAACATGGCCACCGGCGCCGCTCCGTTCGACTCGCTGTCGGTCGCCGACATCGGTGACGTGGCGATCAACACCTTCAACCTGCTCGACGCCGTGCGCATCATCGAAGAAGCCTACGACAACATCCTCGAACACAACGCGATCCCGATGACCCTGGGTGGCGACCACACCATCACCTTGCCGATCCTGCGTGCGATTCACAAAAAACACGGCAAGGTCGGTCTGGTGCACATCGATGCTCACGCTGACGTCAACGATCACATGTTCGGCGAGAAAATCGCCCACGGCACCACCTTCCGTCGCGCTGTCGAAGAAGGCCTGCTGGACTGTGATCGTGTGGTGCAGATCGGTCTGCGCGCGCAGGGCTACACCGCTGATGACTTCAACTGGAGCCGCGATCAGGGCTTCCGCGTGGTGCAGGCCGAAGAGTGCTGGCACAAGTCGCTGGCGCCGTTGATGGCTGAAGTGCGCGAGAAAGTCGGCGGCGGGCCGGTGTACCTGAGTTTCGACATTGACGGCATCGATCCGGCCTGGGCGCCGGGCACCGGCACCCCGGAAATCGGCGGTCTGACGACCATTCAGGCGATTGAAATCATTCGCGGCTGTCAGGGCCTCGACCTGATCGGCTGCGATCTGGTAGAAGTCTCGCCCGCTTACGACACCACCGGCAACACCTCGCTGCTGGCCGCCAACCTGCTGTACGAAATGCTCTGCGTACTGCCTGGCGTGGTCCATCGCTGAGGATCGGTCATGAACGAACTCGATCAGGTTCTGAAAGCCGCTGCCGATCTGGTGACGGCGTTTGCGCGCAATGATCGCGAAGCTTACTTCGCTGCCTTCAGCAGCGACGCAAGCTTCGTGTTCTACACCCTCGAACAACCGCTGTTGTCGCGCGATGCCTATCAGGCCTTGTGGGACCGCTGGCGCGTCGAGGATGGCTTCGAGGTGCTCTCGTGCACCTCAAGCAACGCCTTTGTCAGCCTGCAGGGTGACGTGGCGATTTTCATCCATGACGTGGCCACCGAGCTGCGCATGCAAGGGGAGCAACACTTCAGCCAGGAGCGCGAGACGATTGTTTTCAAGAAACAAACGTCGAGCCTAAAACAACAAGGCCATTGGCTGGCCTGCCACGAACATTTGTCCGCAATGCCGGAAGGGCTGCCATCCCCTTAGCCAAGACAGGTGACGCTCACGCACGATGAGCGCGCCTTTATGATCGGAGCAGATCATGAATAACAACAACAACGAAAAAAGCCTTCGCAGCATCGAAACAAACGGGGTCGAACAGATCCCGGATCATGAGCGTGACGCCCGACCCAGCGATCTGTTTCGCTTGATCTTCGGCGGCGCCAATACCTTTGCCACCGCCGTGCTCGGCAGTTTCCCGGTGCTGTTCGGTCTGTCGTTTCAGGCCGGTGTCTGGGCAATTGTGCTGGGCGTGGTGGTCGGTGCGCTGATCCTGGCGCCGATGGGCCTGTTTGGCCCCCTCAACGGCACCAACAACGCCGTGTCTTCTGGTGCGCACTTCGGCGTGCACGGGCGGATCGTCGGCTCCTTCCTGTCGTTACTGACGGCTATCGCGTTCTTCTCGCTCTCGGTGTGGAGTTCGGGCGATGCGCTGGTCGGCGGCGCCAAACGCCTGATCGATCTGCCGGAAACCGACCTGACGCTGGGCCTGGCCTACGGCTTGTTCGCGCTTCTGGTGCTGACAGTCTGCATCTACGGCTTCCGCTTCATGTTGTGGGTCAACCGCATTGCGGTGTGGGCCGCGAGCCTGTTGTTCCTGCTCGGCATCTTTGCCTTTGCCCCCGCCTTCGACAGCCAGTACGCCGGCAGCGTGGTTATGGGTCAGGCCGGGTTCTGGGCGGCGTTCATCGGCGCAGCACTGGTGGCCATGAGCAACCCGATTTCCTTCGGTGCGTTCCTCGGCGACTGGTCGCGCTACATTCCTCGAGAAACGCCGAAGGGCCGCATCATGTTTGCGGTGATCGCCGCGCAACTGGCGACGTTGATTCCGTTCCTGTTCGGCCTGGCCACCGCGACCATCGTGGCGATCCACGCCCCCGATTACATCGCGGCCAACAACTACGTCGGCGGTCTGCTGGCCGTGTCGCCGAGCTGGTTCTTCCTGCCGGTGTGCCTGATTGCGGTGATCGGCGGCATGTCCACCGGCACCACCGCGCTGTATGGCACCGGGCTGGACATGTCCAGCGTGTTCCCGCGCTTGCTGTCACGGGTCAAAGCGACGCTGCTGATCGGCGTGCTGTCGATTGCTTTCATCTTCATCGGTCGCTTCGCGGCGAATCTGGTGCAGAGCGTGTCGACCTTCGCCGTGCTCATCATCACCTGCACCACGCCATGGATGGTGATCATGATCATCGGCCTTGTGGTGCGTCGCGGCTTTTACTGCCCGGATGATCTGCAAGTGTTCACTCGCGGCGAACAGGGCGGGCGCTACTGGTTCAGCCACGGCTGGAACTGGCGCGGCCTGGGCGCGTGGATCCCGAGCGCGGCAGTGGGTTTGTGCTTCGTCAACTTGCCGGGGCAGTTCGTCGGCCCGCTGGGTGAATTGGCCGGTGGCATCGACATCAGCCTGCTGGTGACCCTCGGCCTGGCTTCGCTGCTGTACCTGATGCTGCTCAGCCTGTTCCCGGAACCGCCGGCGGTGTACGGCCCGAAGGATGCGCGCCGTGAAGGCGGAGTAAAACCGGCACTGCGTCAGGCTGCCTGAGTAGCAAAGAATTTCTGAAGGATTGGAGTTTTTGTGGCGAGGGAGCTTGCTCCCGCTCGACTGCGCAGCAGTCGCAGAGCATCGGTTGAGTTTCACTGAAGAAACTCGGTTGCAAGACTTGGGGCCGCTTCGCAGCCCAGCGGGACGGTGCGACGATTCGACAAGCTCCCTCGCCACAACAGCCCGCCACAGCAACGCAATTCGGCCTCACCATAAAAAAGACAATCGGAGACACGCCACCATGGCTTTGGATTTATTCGTCGTCCTCATCTACGCCGCCGGCATGCTTTTGCTCGGCTACTTCGGCATGCGCAAAGCCAAGACCAATGAAGACTTTCTGGTCGCCGGTCGCAACCTCGGGCCGAGCCTGTATATGGGCACTATGGCCGCCACGGTTCTCGGTGGTGCATCCACCGTCGGCACTGTGCGTCTGGGTTACGTGCACGGGATTTCCGGTTTCTGGCTGTGTGCGGCGCTCGGTTGCGGCATCGTCGCGCTGAACCTGTTCCTCGCCAAACCGCTGCTGAAACTGAAGATCTACACCGTCACCCAGGTGCTGGAAAAACGCTACAACCCGATGGCCCGCTCAGCGAGCGCGGTAATCATGCTGGCGTACGCGCTGATGATCGGCGTGACCTCGATCCTCGCCATCGGCACCGTGCTGCAAGTGCTGTTTGACCTGCCATTCTGGGTCTCGGTACTCGTCGGTGGTGGCGTGGTGGTGATCTACTCGGCCATCGGCGGCATGTGGTCGCTGACCCTGACCGACATCGTCCAGTTCATCATCAAGACCGTCGGTCTGATGTTCATCCTGCTGCCGATCTGCCTGTACCGCGTCGGCGGTTGGGACGAGCTGGTGCTGAAACTGCCGGCCACGGCCTTCAACTTCACCACGATCGGCTGGGACACGATCATCACCTACTTCATGATCTACTTCTTCGGCATCCTGATCGGTCAGGACATCTGGCAACGGGTGTTCACGGTCAAAACCGCCAAAGTTGCGCAGTACGCGGGCAGCATCGCCGGCATCTATTGCATCGTCTACGGCCTCGCTTGCGCGCTGATCGGCATGGCGGCGCATGTGCTGATCCCGGATCTGGACAACGTCAACAACGCCTTCGCCGCCATCGTCAAACTGTCGCTGCCGGACGGCATCCGTGGCCTGGTGATCGCTGCGGCACTGGCGGCCATGATGTCCACCGCCAGCGCCGGCCTGCTCGCCGCTGCCACCACACTGACCGAAGACCTGCTGCCGAAGCTGCGCGGCGGCAAGCCGTCGAGCTTGCGTATCAACCGTCTGTTCACCTTGCTGACCGGTATCGTCGTGCTGGGCATCGCGCTGGTGGTGAATGACGTGATCAGCGCGCTGACTCTGGCCTACAACCTATTGGTCGGCGGCATGCTGATTCCGTTGATGGGCGCGATTTTCTGGAAGCGCGCCACCACCGCCGGCGCCATCGCCAGCATGGGCCTGGGCTTCGCCACGGCGCTGTTGTTCATGTTCAAGGATGGTCTGGATGCCAACACGCCGATCTATTACAGCCTCGGTGTGGGCCTGGTGAGTTTTGTGCTGGTCAGTCTGATGTCTCGTCGCCCGGCCATCGTCGCCAGTGCGATTTAAGCTGAAGCAATAGCAACAAGTTTCTTCGACGGGTGTGGCGTCGGTTGCCACACCCGTTTTTTTTCGCCTGCACAAAGCAAAAAATCGCAGCCTTCGGCAGCTCCTACACTGATTTCTGTAGGAGCTGCCGAAGGCTGCGATCTTTTGATCTCTAAATCGTGCGACCCTTCAGCCCGGGGGCATTACCGCCGACGTTGCTGACGCCGACGCTGTTCGTCATCGGTGCGAATCGGGATCGGTTGCATTGGCGGTTCGATCAAGCCCAGAGCAACACCCAAATCGTGCAGCCAGTTTTGAATTTTCTCTTTCATCGTCATGCCCCCTTCAGGGTAGTGCTGAGCGGCCGGAATTCTGAGGTCGCTTCGCACTGATAATAGTCCGAAGTCCTACGCAATGCTCGGGCAAATCCGCAATGATCTGTTACTGAATTGATCAGGATTGGCCCAAAGCCTTACGCAGACGCCGGCGTACCCACTGCTCGGCGCTGACAAAAGTGATACCGAGCAGCACCAGCACCGCGCCGGTGATGAAGTTCAGGCTCAGCTCTTCGCCGAGCAAGACCACGCCGAAGGTCACGCCGAACAACGGCGTCATGAACGAAAACACTGCCAGGTTGGCCGCCAGATAACGTCGCAGCAGCCAGAACCACGTCAAGTAGCTGAAGAACGACACCACCAGCCCTTGAAACAGCACGCTGCCCACTGCTACCGCTGTCAGGCTGACATGGGTGATCTGCCCGCTGAGCAAAGCGATCGCCAGCAAACCGATGAAGCCGACAATCAACTGGTAGAACAGCGTCAGCGTCACCGGCGCTTCCGACAGGCGCGAGGCGCGCACGACTACGGTGGTCGCGCCCCAACTGGCCCCGGCCAGCACGCCGAGGGCATCGCCGAGCAGCATGCGCCGGTCAAGGTTGTCCCACGACACCCCGCCGGCAAACGCGATGGCGATGCCGACAAACGCGAGGAAAATCCCCAGCCACTGCACCGGCCGCAGGCGTTCACTTGGCAACAGAAAATGCACGCCCAATGCGGTGAAAATTGGCGCGGTGTAAAGAAACACCGACATGTGCGCCGCCGTGGTCAGTTGCAAGCCTTCGGAGATAAACAGGAACTCCAGACCAAACAGCCCGCCCGCCAGCAGCCCACCCTTCCAGGTGCTGCCGACCTGATCCCATCCGCCCTTCCAGCAGATCAGCAGCCCTACGAGTAACGCGGAAATCCCCGAACGCCCCGCCGCCTGCATCACCGGCGCAATGTCAGTCGCCGCCCATTTGATCAGCACCTGCTGCACGCCCCAGATCAGGCACAGACCGATCATCACTTGCAAGGCAAAACCGTCGGCATTGCGCCGAGTGATGCTCATTGCCAACCCTCGAGAAAACACAACATGGTGGCCATCCAATGGTCAAAAACAGTGCCGAGGATTATCAGTCAGTCAGACAGAAAAAGCCGTCTGGGAAAGACATTTAGTTCTTCGGGAGCGTCAGCGGTGAATGGCTGCCACAGTGTCCGCGTCGTATTCAGAATTTGCGACCGACCACAAAACCTGTGGGAGCTGGCTTGCCAGCGATGAGGCCCGCAAAGGCCAAACACATCATGAGTTCGAACCAGAAACCTTCCGTGCGACCAAAAACCCCACCGTACAAGCCACCGCCGTAGCAAACGTCCCCCACGCCCAATCCATCAACGACACTTGCACCGACCAGCCGCGCAACGTCGCCCAATTGGTCAGATCATAAGTGCCGTACGCCACCAGCCCGAGCAGTGCACCCATGCGCGCGGCGCTCTGCCAGGTCAACGCCGGCAACACCACGAACATCAGGCAACCTAAAACGTACAGGCAATAAAAAACCGCTGCTGGCACCAGCAACGGTTTTTCGAGCATCAGCGGACCAAGCAGTTCGCGATAGGTCGGCGCCATCAGGACGCCGAGCCAGAGCCCGTCGAGCATTAGAAATGCCGCCAGCGTGGCGACATAGGCAATCAAATTTCTCTTCATCACGCCGCCCTCTATGTCTTACATGGGGCCGGCGGTGATCAGGTTAGTTCAATGCGATCCGCATGAATGACGATTTTGCCATCCTTGTACAACGCACCGATGGCCTTCTTGAAGTTGCCCTTGCTCACGCCGAACAGGCTGCTGATCAACGCCGGATCGCTCTTGTCGCTGACCGGCAAGGTGCCGTTGTTGTCGCGCAACTTGGTGAGGATCTTCGAGTTCAGGCTGCTCGCCGCTTCCTGACCTACCGGTTGCAGGCTCAGGCTGATCTTGCCGTCGGCGCGCACTTCCTTGATGAAACCTTTTTCGCTCATGCCGGCACGCATGAACTTGAAGATTTCGTTCTTGTGGATCAAGCCCCAGTGCTTGTTGTTGATGATTGCCTTGAAGCCCATGTCGGTGGGTTCGGCAACCAGCAAGTCGACTTCCTGACCCACGCTGTAGTTGGCCGGGGTCTTGTCGAGATAACGATCCAGACGCGCTGTGGCGGTGATGCGGCGGGTATGTTTGTCGAGATAGACGTGCACCACGCAGTATTCGCCAGCCGTCATCTGACGTTTTTCTTCGGAATACGGCAGCAATAGATCCTTCGGCAGCCCCCAATCGAGGAACACACCGATGCTGTTGACTTCAACTACTTTCAAACTGGCAAATTCACCGACCTGAACTTTAGGCTTTTCAGTGGTGGCGAGAAGTTTGTCTTCGCTGTCCAGATAAATGAAAACGTTGAGCCAATCTTCATCTTCGCTTGGAATATCTTTAGGGATATAACGGTTGGGCAAAAGAATCTCGCCATCGGCACCGCCGTCCAGATATAAACCGAAGTTAGTGTGTTTAACCACTTGCAAACTGTTGTAGCGCCCGACTAAAGCCATTTCCAATACCCTCATTGCGTGGGCGGCATTCTACCCGTTTTTGCCCGGTGGGATCGCTGGCAGATCCGTGGTCGGCAGAAAATCTGCTGTAGAGCTTGAGAATCAAGCGTTTACCGTGGGCCAGCCGCCGCTCGTCAGACCAGCGTCAGCGCTTGCCGGTGGCTACGCTCACCTGCATCACGCGCAAATCTGCTTAATGTTGTTATTTAAAACAGCAGGTTAGCGCAATATTCCGGTTAATTAATCGAGAATATCTCAGTGACGGGGTGGGTTATTCCGGGGGATATTTACCAAGCAACTGTCAAGTATTTCCTGTACGATGCCTGGCCGAGTTACTTTTCTACAGGTTAATGGCCGCCATGCGTGTAAAAGCATCCACCAGCAAAGCAAAGCCAGCTCCAGCCGTTGAAACCAGCGAATCGATCAACAATCAGATCGCAGCGTTTCTGAAGTCCGGCGGTGAGATTCAGCAAATTGCCAAAGGCGTCAGCGGCCAGACGTTCGGCCCGTCCAAGCAGATCAGCCTGGGCAAAAAGTAATACCGGAATACCCCCGTCCAGAGACGCTTTGCGTTTCGAAGCGTCTGGACTGGAACCGCGCAACACCCTCCTCGCTTTAAACATATTCCAAATCAATAACGCATAAATCGACGAACGGCCCTCAACGCCGATCATTCGTCGGTATCCTTGCACGCGTCTGGATCAAGCGTTTCAGCAGGTTTTTATCCCCTGCGCTCGCTGCTCATGGAGTGACGCATGCTCAAAACCATCTGTTTATTTCTCGCAAGTCTGCTGGCCTCAATGACTGCGCACGCGCAGATTTTCCAACGCGAACTCGGCGACTTCGACCTCAAACTCGGCACCACGCCCAGCCGCAGCATGGCTGAAGGCCTGGTCAAACCGTCAGCGGTCGGCTCGTTTCACGGCGGCCTTGATCTGACGCACAACAGCGGCCTGTACATCGGCCAGTGGTCGCCGAGCATGGGTATCACCCCGGGGAAGAATCTGGAAATCGACTCCTACGTTGGCTTCAAGCAACCCTTCGACCAGACCCTCGGCTACGAAATCGGCATGATTCATTACAGCTACCCGAAGGTCGATACCCTCGACAGCCAGGAGTTGTTCGGTGGCCTGACTTTGCTCGGCAGCCGTTTCGGCGCTGCATTCAGCAACGACCCGGATAAACAGAACAGCACGCTGTTCGCCGACCTCGGCGGCAACCAGCCGTTCGGCATCGGGATCAGCATGAAATACACCACCCATGAGCTCACCACACCGGTTTCGGTGGACGGCGGTTATGTCAGCAGTTTTACCGATTGGTCGGTGAAATTTTCCCGGCCGTTCATGGGCGTCGATCTCGACCTGACCTACAGCAATTCGAGCCTCAGCGGCAGCGACTGCTCGGCCTACTCCGGGCATAACAGCGAGTGCGACGGACTGGTCACGCTCAAGGCCCAGCGCACGTTCTATTGATCGGCTGAACTGCCGGGCCCATCCTGCGTTCAGATGAGAGTCAGTTTCCCGAAGCCAGGCTTACGCAAGGATTCGCCCATGTCTCGCTGGTGCAAAAACATCGCCGTTCTGCTGATTGTTTCCCTCGCCCTCGGCGCTTGCAGCCGCGTTGGCCTGGCCTACCGCAACCTTGACGTGATCATTCCGTGGACGCTCGGCGACTACCTGGACATGAACGGCGAGCAAAAAAGCTGGTTCAACGAGCGCCTGCGCGAACACCTGAGCTGGCACTGCAGCACGCAACTACCGGGTTATCTCGACTGGCTGGACCGCTTGCAGGTGATGGTCGAGACCAATCAGGTCACCGACGCCGCGCTTCAGGCCCGCACGCTTGAGGCCAAAAAGGCGATTGCTGAAACGGCACAGGAGATCACTCCATCGGCCATCGAATTGCTGCAAGGTCTGGACGACAAGCAGGTCGCGGAGATGAACGATGCGTTCGCCAAGGATCAGCGCAAACGTGAGCAGGAATACCTCAAGCCGCCGCTGGCACAGCAGATTGCCGAACGCAGCGAGCGCATGCAAAAACGCCTGAATGACTGGCTTGGCCCGCTGAGTAAAACCCAGCAACAACGCGTGGTGAGCTGGTCGACTGCGCTGGGTGATCAGAACACCCAGTGGATTGCCAACCGCGTGCATTGGCAGAAGCAGTTCAGTGCGGCGGTTGCCCAGCGCAAGAGTGCAGAATTCCCACAGCGGATCGAGACGCTTCTGGTCAATCGCGAGAGTTTATGGACGGCGGATTATCAAAAGGCCTACGCCGATACCGAAGCTCAGGCGCGTTCGCTGTTTGTGGACTTGATGGCGGAGAGTACGCCGGAGCAACGCCAGCGGTTGTTGAAGAAGATTGAAGGGGTGCGCAAAGACTTCAATGATCTGAAATGCCTCAAAGCTGCAAAACAGAGCTAAAGATCAAAAGATCAAAAGATCGCAGCCTGCGGCAGCTCCTACAGGGATTGTGTAGGAGCTGCCGCAGGCTGCGATCTTTTGATCTTGCTTCTAATAAAACTCAGGCAATCTGCGCCTTGGAAGCCACTTCATCAAACGTCCCTTCCGCCAGCGCATCTTCCTGATCATCCAGCACCTGACGCGGGTGATCATTCCCGGGAATGCTGCTGTCGATCATGCTCAACAGGCTGGAGCCGCGCGGGGTCAGGCTGAAGTTGTTACCGGTGCTGCCCTCATCTTCCCCACGTGGCCCAATGTAACCGCGCAGCAGCAACATCCGTTCATAGTCACAGGCCAGCGTTTTCAGATGATCCAGATTATCGATCGGCTCGCCTGCCGCAGCTTTTGCTGCCGCATAATCTTCGGCGACAGAGCGCGGCGCAAAGCTGTGGCCGGCGCCGTTCTGCACTTCATGCAGCAAGCGCTCAATCAAATCCCAGTTATAAGTCGTCATCCTGATACAACCTCCGGTGCGCGTGATTAATGGCGCGTTCATAGGTTGTGACCGGAGCCAACCGTAGCCGTTCAGCCGCATTCGTCGCTGCGACCGACCGGCGGTCTGTCGAATTGCGACACCGCCAGACGACTAGGCTGTGAAAGACGGTTCAACCTCGCAGGAGATTTCTCCATGAACGTTCAGAATCATCCGGTGGTGTCGCGCGAAGAATGGCTCGCCGCCCGCATTCAACACTTGGCAGACGAAAAAGCCTTCACCAAGGAACGCGATCGCCTCAGCGCACAACGCCGAGCGTTGCCTTGGGTAAAGATCGACAAGGACTATCAGTTCCAGGGGCCGCAAGGAGAGCTGAAACTTGCCGACCTGTTCGGCAAACACAGCCAACTGATCATTTACCACTTCATGTTCGCCAAGGGCTGGGAGGAAGGCTGTCCTGGCTGCTCGTTTCTTTCCGACCACATCGACGGCGCCAATCAGCATCTGGCGCATCACGATATTGCGGTGGTGGCGGTTTCCCACGCGCCGTTTAACGAATTCCAAGACTTTAAACGCAGGATGGGCTGGAAGTTTGACTGGGTTTCGTCAGAAGGATGCGACTTCAACTATGACTTCGGCGTGTGCGCCCGCGCTGAAGATGTTGCCGAAGGAAAGGCTACGTACAACTACGAAAAAACTGACAGCGCCGAGGAGGAAATGCCGGGGCTGAGTGTGTTTTACCGTGATGATAAAGGTGAGATTTTCCACACCTACTCTACCTACGCCCGCGGTCTCGACATGCTGGTCGGCGCCTACAACTACCTCGACCTCACGCCCAAGGGCCGGAATGAGGACGAGATCATGGAGTGGGTGCGGCATCATGATCGGTATGAGGGCGGTGCTAAATCGAATTGCTGTCATGAGGCTTAGTCTTCAAACCCACTGTAGATGCAATTCCGCTTGTTTAACACCTCACCGGCGTTGCTGCATCTCTTACACCTTTTATCAACATATGGTCCCGGTGGCGACGAGTGGGTTCAACGACGCATTTGAATGTGCGATGCTAAGTCAATCATGTCGTCAGGTCTGCGGCCGACTACAATTGCCAGATACAGATTTCAGGAGGCCCATATGGAAAAGCTGAGTTTGCAAACCAAAAAAACCTGGTTCGCGAAGCACCGTAAGGCCAATTTCGCGGCCAGCCTGCGCTTGGAAGGCTTTGTCCCATCCCCGTCCGATGGCGATATCAAACTGCCGACCAGAGACGCGGCATTAAGAGCCGTCCGGCTCGTGAAAGTTTGAGCGACGACAAGTATGGCACCGACCAGGCCCCGGATTGCTATCCGGGCACTGATGTCCTGATCAATCTACTCGACTTACGTAATGCCGAAGACCTTGATGAGGCAGAGCGCTACATCAACGAGATGGCAGCTGCGCAGTTGGAGTTCGTCTTACCCCCATACAGCCTCGCGACTTTGAAACAGGTGCATCGCACACTGTTTGAAAAAGTCTACGCGTGGGCCGGAGAAATTCGAACACTGGCGATCAGCAAAGGCAGCACCAGATTTTGTAGCCCTGAGTTCATTGAAAGTCAGATCGCCAAAGAGTTTTCGAAGATGGCTGCTGCAGGCTGGTTCGAAAGCTACTCACGGGACCAATTGGTCTCAACAGTCGCCGAATCCTACGGCACACTCAACGTGGCTCACCCCTTCAGAGAAGGTAACGGTCGCACGCAACGCATTTTGTTCGAATTTATCATTTTCAACGCAGGCTATCTGATCGACTGGGGATCGGTCGAGCGTGAGGAGTGGATCGACGCATGCATTCATTCGTTCCACTGTGACGACAGCCTCCTTGAAAAGATATTCGACCGATGCATCGGCGCGTCAATCCTGTAAGTCGAACGCAAGCTCACTGAACTTTCCCCGCGCAAAACTCCTCAACCGGTTAACCCGCCTTAACCGCAACTGAGGCCATCCCATGAAAACCCTGATCAAGCTCACCCTCGCCGCTACCCTCGCCTGCGCCCTGCCCGTCTGGGCTTGCACGCCGGAAGAAGCCACCGCTAAACGCGAGCAACTGGCCAAGGAAGTCACCAAACTGACTCAGCAGAATCCGGCCAAGGCCAAAGAGATCAACGCCGAGTTGCAGAAGATGGACTTGGGCACGGCGAGTGCCGATCTGCCGGACAGGTGCCAGTTGATTGATCAGCGTCTGAAAGAGCTGGGTACGGCTGAGAAAAAGACCGAGGGTTAACCACAAGATCAAAAGATCGTCCGATCGCGGCCCGAGCCTTCGGCAGCTCCTACAAAATCGGTATGGGGCTGCCGAAGGCTGCGATCTTTTGATCCTGATTATGCATCAGTGCATTTATATATTTGCACAAACGCATATTGACTACTAGGGTTACCTCGAGCCAGAGCGGAATCGCCACCAAACATGGCAAACCTTGAACGCCGCTGGCTCGGCAACAACGCTACACACGCACAAGCTGGACGCTTGTTTTCACTCATGGAGGATTGAAAAATGTTAACCACTGAAACAACCCGATTCACCGGCGACACACTGCCCAACTGCCTGGTCGGTCATCTTCTCGACGCGCAACTGGTCGAAGTCGAAGCCGCCCCTCAGGCCCGAGCATTGGCTGCCGCCAGTCTCAACTTCAGCATGCAGCCGCAAACCCAGACCAACTGGTGCTGGGCCGCGGTTTCTGCCTCGGTCGGCAACTACTACGGCACCGGGTCCTGGACTCAGTGCGGGGTGGCCAGCAGCGAACTGGATCGCAACTGCTGCAATCAGCCTGGCCCGTGCAACGTCTACGGCTATCTGGATTCCGCCCTGCGCACCACGCGCAGCTACAACGGCATGAATCAGGGCTCGCTGCAGATGTCGGCCATTCAGAACCAGATCAACATGGGCCGTCCAATCGGCTTGCGTTGCGCCTGGTACGGCGGCGGCGCGCACTTTCTGGTGATCTATGGCACCAATGGCAACTACCTGCTGATCGCGGATTCGATCTACGGTTACTCGACCCGCGCGCTGAACTCGTTCCCCGGTTCGTACAACGGCGGCGGCAACTGGACCAACACTTACTTCACCGTGAAAAACTGAGGAGGGCTACATCATGCAACTGACTTATCCAAAGGCGCCCTCCAACGGCGTACAAACCCTGCGTCCGGCCCTGCAAGCCGCGCTGCAAACCCAAGGCTTTGGCGTTAATCGGCAGTTCGCCGCTGCGGCTCCGGCCAAGATCAGCCTGAGCGAAGCCTACCGCGGCTACTCGCTCAGCCTGGACGATCTGAGCAACGGCAAAGGTCTGAAAGAAGCCAAGGTTGGCGACTGGCATTACATGGTGTTCGCCGACGGCGTGACGATTGCGGACGCGCAATTGGCCGACGTTCGCGGTCACGTCGAGTTCGCCTCGCTGAACCACGGGACGCTGGCCGCGGCCACGGTGGATGCGCTGAAGCTGGCGGAACAGTCGCCGCAATTGCACGGTAAAAGCGTCGAGCTGCGGGTGCTGTTCATCTCGGCACTGCACGTTGTGGCGATCTGGCTGCATGCCGCCGGTGAAGATGTGCTGATCCCGATCGAGCCGACGCCCAAGGAACTGGCGGTCACTCAGTTGTACAGCGAAGCGGCCCTGCTGGCGCAGCTCAAGCCCGCGGCTGATCAGGCGCGTCAGCGCTTCGACTCTGATACCAGTGGCCTGCTGGGGAGCTGATAAACCCCAGATCGAGTAGGAGGCGGATTTACATCCGCCGTCCTCTCACACCACCGTACGTACGGATCCGTATACGGCGGTTCAAGCTATGCGGCTAAGCCGGTTTATCGTATCCAGTACCGAGACCAACCCAAGTTGATCCCATAGCTTCTTCGGCAGCGCCTGATTCATA